>JAPJRA010000589.1 GCA_030824835.1 Geminicoccaceae bacterium
GTGCCGAGCGCACCGAAGGCGCCGCCGACCAGACCGCCGATGGTGGTGGTCAGCAGGTAGATGCCGAGCAGCGTTGCCGCAGCCCAGGTAACGATCCCGTGCAGCATGCCATCGGTGGGCGTCGGCATGCCCGCGAGCCTGCCTGCGACCCAGGCTCCGGCAAAGACGGAGATCGCGGTGGCGACCAGCCACCAGATGCCGCCGCTGATACCCAGCGTCGTGGCCTCTGGCGAGCCTGTGGTGGCCGGGTCGATGGTGGCGGTGCCGATGGCAAGGCCCAGCAGCATCAGCATCAGCTGAACGACGAGGACGACAACGATGCCAGCTGCGATCGCGCCCCAGGAGATGCGGCGGACGGCGGCGGGTGCGCGCAGACCCGAGTCGGACGCGTAGGTGCCGCCCCGAGGCTGGATGGGAAGTGCAGTACTGGCCATGGATAGGGCTTTCCGTTGGATATTGGCGGGGAACAGCGACGCAAGCGTCGGTTCGCGGTCGCCGGAACAACCCCATCCACCATCCCGGGTTCCCGCGCGCCTCCGTGTGATTCGAGGCCGCGCACGCCCTGATCGTCTCGGGAACGTCGGCACGATGGGAAGCCGCACGCTCGGGCCGGTGTTGCCCTGTCGCAGCCGCAAGGTAAGTTGCGCGCATGACGACGGGGGGCACGGGACGGGCGGTGGGCGGCGGCGGCGGCATTCTCTCGCCGCTGCGGCTGCCGCTGTTCCGCGCCATCTGGGCGGCCAACCTGGTGGGCTCCATCGGCTGGCTGGTGCAGGGCGTGGGGGCGGCGTGGCTGATGACTACGCTGGCCGGCACCCCCGACAAGGTGGCTCTCGTCCAGAGCGCCACGATGGCGCCGATCCTGCTCTTCGCGCTGCTGGCGGGTGCCCTGGCCGACGTCTGGGACCGGCGCTGGGTCCTGCTCGTGGCCCAGCTCTGGGTCGCGGCCGCGGCTTTCGGCCTGTCCGTCGTGAGCGGTGCCGGCATGCTGACGCCGGCGGTGCTGCTGCTGTTCACGTTCCTGATCGGCACCGGTGCGGCGCTCAACGGGCCGGCCTGGCAGGCCGTCGTGCGCGAGATCGTGCCACGTGAGGAGTTGGCGGCGGCGGTCACGCTGAACGCCATCGGCTTCAATCTGGCCCGGGCGTTCGGGCCGGCGGTGGGCGGTGCCGTCGTCGCGGCCTACGGCAGCCAGGCGGCGTTCCTGCTGAACGGGGCCTCGGCCCTGGCGCTGGTGGTCGTGCTGCTGTTCTGGCGACGCCAGCTGCCGAAGGACGACCTGCCGCGCGAGCGCCTCGGCGGGGCCGTAATCACCGGCCTGCGCTATGTCGGCGAGACCCCGGCCATCCGGGCGATCCTGGGCCGGGCCGCCGTCTTCGGCATGGCGGCGTCGGCAGCCTTGGCGCTGCTGCCGCTGATTGCTCGCGACCGCCTGGGCGGCGGCCCGGTGATCTACGGCCTGCTGCTGGGCGCCTTCGGCATCGGAGCCCTGCTCGGAGCCTTCCTCATCCATCCGCTGCGGCACCGGCGTGGCGCCGAGTTCGTGATTACCGCGCTCTCCGCCGCCGGGGGCATCGCCTTCATGGTCGTCGGGCTGCTGCCCGGCCATCTGGTGCCGGTTCTGCTGGCGCTGGGGGTGGCCGGGACCGCGTGGCTGGGGGCCTTCTCGACCTTTAACATCACGGTGCAGATGCGCACGGCCTACTGGGTCCAGGCCCGGGTCCTGTCGCTCTACCAGACCGTGGTGTTCGGCGGCATGGCGATCGGCGCCTGGGCCTGGGGCGAGCTTGCCGACATCACCAGCCTCGAGGACGGCTACATGCTGGCCGGCGGCATGCTGCTGGCCAGCGTCGCGCTGCACTGGTGGCAGCCGCTGCACGCGGGCGAGAACCCCAACCTGCAGCCGGCCACGCGCCAGGAGCCGCTGCCGGCGGTGGCGGCCACCGTCGAGGAAGGGCCGGTACTTGTCCAGATCGAGTACGAGGTCGGCCCGGCCACCGCCCCGGCCTTTGTTGCCGCCATGGACGAGGTCGGCCATCTGCGGCGCCGCAACGGGGCGATCCGCTGGCGCCTGTTCCAGGACGTGACCCAGGGCGAGCACTGGGTCGAGACCTTCGTGCTCGGCGACTGGGTCGAGCATCAGCGGCTGCGCCGACGGATGACCGTGGCCGACGTGGCGCTGGAGGCGCGCGCCGTGGCCTTTCACCAGGGCCGTTCGGCGCCGATGCGCCGCTACATGGTCGCCCGCCGCCACGATAGCCGCTATCTGCTCGACGAAGCCGAGCAGGCGGCGGTGGCCGCCGAGGCAACCCGCGCCTAGAGACCGACATCGGATGCAGCCCACCCACTGGAGTGTTCCCCGCCGTGACTGAAGCACGCTACCGCCCGGCCGATCTCGTGAGCTTCGGGCAGGCCCTGCTGGTCGAGGTCGGCGTGGCCACCGACCGGGCCGCGATCATCGCGCATTTCCTGGTCGAGGCCGACCTGATGGGGCACACCACCCACGGGTTGGCGCTGCTCGGCCCCTACCTCGACGAGTTGGCGGCCGGGAAGATGGCCAAGGACGGCGACCCGGAGCTGGTGCGGGACACGGGTGCCTGCGTGACCTGGGACGGCGGCACGCTGCCCGGCGTCTGGCTGACGGCCGCCGCCATCGACCTCGCCCTGGCGCGGGCCCCCACCTACGGCACCGCCACCGTCGTGATCCGGCGCAGCCACCACATCGCCTGTCTCGGTGCCTTTCTCACGCGGGCCACGGATCGCCGCTGCATGATCCTGCTGACCTGCTCCGACCCCGCCGGCGCCAGCGTGGCCCCGTTCGGCGGCATCTCGGCGGTGTTCACGCCGGACCCGCTGGCCGTGGGCATCCCCACCGGCGGCGATCCGATCCTGATCGACACCAGCGCCTCCATCACCACCAACGGGATGAGCAACCGCCTGCACAAGCAGGGCCGGAAGTATGCCCACCCCTGGCTACAGGACGCGGCGGGCACGCCCAGCGACGATCCGGCGGTGCTGTTCACGGACCCTCCGGGCACGCTGCTGCCCGCGGGCGGGCTCGATCACGGCCAGAAGGGCTACGCCATGGCCCTGATGGTGGAGGCGCTGACCCAGGGGCTGGGTGCCTACGGCCGCGCCGAGGCGCCCAAGGGATGGGGTGCGTCGGTGTTCGTCCAGGTCATCGATCCCGCGGCCTTCGGCGGCCTCGCCGGTTTCGAGCGTGAGACCGGGTGGGTCGCCGAGGCGTGCCGGCAGGCGCGGCCGCGGCCCGGCGTCGAGCGCGTGCGGCTGCCGGGAGAGGCGGCGCTGGCCCGCAAGCGCGAGGCGTTGGCGACCGGTGCGAGCCTTTATCCCGGGATCATTG
>JAPJRA010000590.1 GCA_030824835.1 Geminicoccaceae bacterium
GGTGGCGACCACGAACCCGCAGGGCGCCGGGAAGTGGGTGAAAGCTGACCGCGGCGCGCTCGCTGGGCGGCATGTCGTCGTCGTGCCCGACAACGACCAGCCGGGCCGCCAGCATGCCCAGGCGATCGCCCGGGACCTGGCCGGCAAGGCTGCGTCCGTCCGCGTCCTCATGCTCCCGAACCTGCCGCCCAAGGGCGATGTCTGCGACTGGCTCGACAGCGGCGGCACGCCCGACGAGCTGCAGCGCTTGGCGGCGGAAGAGATGCCCGAGGTTGCGCCCGATGCCGAGCCGGGCAACGAGGACGAGCGCTGGAACGAGGACCTGCACCGGACCGACCGCGGCGAGGTGCGCGACGTCCTCCACAACGCGGTCATCATCCTGCGCAAGGACGAGCGGTTCGCCGGCCGCCTGCGCTGGAACCAGCTGCTCGAGGCAGTCGAGGCCGAGCGCCTGCCCTGGCGCAAGGGCGGGTGGCAGGAGTGGAAGGACGAGGATGACCTGCAGCTCGCCAACTGGTGCCAGCAGCGCCATGCCTATCTCAAGCCGAGGACCGTGGCGTCTGCGGTTCAGGTCGTGGCCCGCGATCGGCTCTACCATCCGGTGCGCGTGCGGCTGAGCGCGCTCACCTGGGACGGCACGCCCCGGCTCGGCGCCTGGCTCACCACCTATCTGGGCGTGGCGGCCAACGCCTACACGGCGGCCGTGGGCCGGGCATGGATGATCTCGGCTGTCGCCAGGGCCTACCGACCGGGCTGCAAGGTCGACACCGCCTTGATCCTCGAGGGGGCACAGGGTGCCGGCAAGAGCCAGGCAGCCGGGCTGCTGGCGCTCGATCAATCCCTGTTCACCGATCAGATCGCCGATCTCGGCACCAAGGACAGCGGGCAGGACCTGCGCGGCAAATGGATCATCGAGCTGGCCGAGCTTGCGGCCATGCGGCGGCCGGAGATCGAGCGCGTCAAAGCCTTCATGTCGCGTCGGGAGGATCACTACCGGCCGTCCTACGGCCAGAGGTCGCAGGACTATCCCCGGCAGTGCGTGTTCGTCGGCACCACGAATTCCGAATCGTACCTTGCCGACGAGACCGGCGGCCGGCGCTTCTGGCCGGTGAAGGTCGGCAGGATCGAGCTTGAGAAGCTGCGCTCCGACCGCGAGCAGCTGTGGGCCGAGGCCGTGGTCGCCTACTGCAAGGACGAGCGGTGGTGGTTGTCGTCCGAGATCGAGGGCGCCGCCCGCGAGGAACAGGAGGCGCGCCGGATCGAGGACCCGTGGGAGGCGGCCATTCAAGCATGGCTGAACGACAAGTCGAGCGCCACCGTCGCCCAGGTGCTTGAGCACGCCATCGGTATGCCGCGCGAGCGGCAGGACCAGCGCGCGCAGAACCGCGTGGCCGCGTTCTTCAAGGCTGCCGGCTGGCGCAGGCAGCAGACGCGCAAAAAAGGCAGTCGGGTCCGGTCCTATCTGCGGCCGGAACCCGCCATTGACGGGGTGGCACGGGTCTCGGACGGGCCGGCACGGGTCTCGGAAGATATAGTGGTGACGGAAAACATCAGCATTTCTGCGGCCGGCACGGGTGTCACGGGTGTCACGGGTCTGTCGGCCACACACGCACGCACCTGCGCGCACGCCCGCCCGGAACTTTCACGGCACGGGTGTGACACCCGTGACACCCGTGCCGGGGTGAGCACCGAGCCCGACACTGCCGCCTGGGCAGCGCAGGCAGAAATCGTTCCCCCCAAGGCCGAGGATGGGCCTGCAATCGGGGATACCCCACCTGGCAAGCGCGTCCTGTTCGCCGCCTGGAAGGGCCCTCCCCAGGAGGCCACGATCGTGCGCGACAGCGCCTTGAGCGACGGAGCGCCCAAGGTCTACCGCGTGCTGTTGCGTGAGATCGCGCTCGGCGTCGACGACGGCCTGCCCTACGCGCACGTCCAGTTCGCCGACCCGCCCAAGCCCGGGCGCCGTCACGACGGAGCGATCGATGGCTTCATCACCCGTCGTGGCCGCGGCCGGATGGCGGTCCTGAAGGGTTGGCCCCCGATCAAGCTGGGAACGTGGCCCGAGATCGAGCAGGCCGTGGCGACGAGGGCAGATTGCGTCATGCTCGACTGCCTGGGCGACACCTGGCCATGACGCCCGCCCACCTCGCCGAGCGCCTCGAGCGCCTGCGTCCGTCCTGGCACGATCCGAGCAGCTTCCTGGCCGAGCGCAGCGCCCTGGCCCAGGAGGTGAGGCTGCTCGCCGTACCGCGCTCGCCCACGGCCATCCGACACGAGCAGGCCGACCCGCTGGCCGACCAACGCCTGCGCCGTGCCTAAGCCCTGCTGCGGGCCCGCGAAGGTGAGATCGCCCAGCTGCGCCGGCTGCTCGCCAGCGCCAGGCCGCGCCCGAGGCGACGGCACGCGCCGGACACGCGGCAGCTTGCCCTGGGGCTGGGCCGATGACCGAGCTGGACCGCTACCTGCGCGAAGGCTGGATCACCTCGTCCCAGCACGCCGCAGGCATCCGCCTCTGCCGCGACGCCCGGGCCGCACGTGTCGAGCTGGCGGCCCACATCCTGGGACCGCACCGGCACGTGCTGCTCGCCGTCGTCCGCGGCATGGGCGCCAGCACCTGGGCCGGGCAAACCGGGCTGCCGCACGCCGAGGGCATGGCGAGGCTGCGGGTGGCACTCGACGCTCTGGTCAGGCTGGAGGCACGCCATGGCGTCTGAGGCGCTACGGGCCCCGCACAGCGCTGACGGCCGGCCGATGATGAAGATGACCACCCGGCCGCCTGTCGCCCTCTGGCGGGCTCCGCAGCGGCCCTGGCGGCATCGCGGGGTCCTCCTGGTGCGGCGAGACGCACGGGTCGGGGCTGCGCGGGGGATCGCCAGCGTCAGGCCCTTCCCGGGGCACTCTCTCCTCCTCCAACCACTGCGGGAGCCAACATGGCCATCCTGAGCCTTGCCGCCTTCGCGCGGACCACCCACCGGACCAAGCGTGACGTCGAGCTGCTGCTCGAGCTCGGCCTGCCGCACGAGACGCACGGCCAGGGCCGCGGCAGCACCACCAGGATCGACGGCGAGGCCGCCCTGCGCTGGCTGGCAGCGCGGGCGCTCGATCCGCCGGCGACGGTCCCGGAGGGCATGTCGCTCGACCAGGCACGGACGGCGCTCGCCTTGGCGCAGACCCGGCTGGCCGAGTACCGGCTCAAGCAGCTCGAGGGCGACCTGCTCTCGGTGACGGCTTTCGAGCCGATCATCGCGCGCGCGGTCGCCGCGGCCCGCGCCAAGCTCCTGGCGGTGCCCTCCAAGCTGGCGCCGGTGGTGGCGCCGGCTGACCCGCACCGTGCCCGCCAGCTGCTCGAGCGTGCGA
>JAPJRA010000591.1 GCA_030824835.1 Geminicoccaceae bacterium
GTGCCATGAACGACCGCATGTGGGTGCGCGAGGCGATCGCCCGGATCCAGGCCGATGTCGCGCGCTCGGCCGACACCCACCTGATCCGCTTCGAGCTGCCGGCCACGCCCGGCATCACCCTATACCTCAAGGACGAGTCGACCCACCCCAGCGGCAGCCTGAAGCACCGGCTGGCGCGCTCGTTGTTCCTCTACGCGCTGTGCAACGGCTGGGTCGGGCCGCGGACCACGATCATCGAGGCGTCCTCGGGCTCGACCGCGGTCTCCGAGGCCTATTTCGCGAAGCTGCTGGGCCTGCCGTTCATGGCCGTGATCCCGCGCAGCACCGCGGTGCAGAAGGTGGCGCAGATCGAGTTCCAGGGCGGCAGCTGCCACTTCGTCGACGACCCGCGCACCGTCGCGGAGATCAGCCATCGGCTCGCGGCCGAGTGCGGCGGCCACTTCATGGACCAGTTCACCTATGCCGAGCGCGCCACCGACTGGCGGGGCAACAACAACATCGCGGAATCGATCTTCGCGCAGATGCGGCTCGAGCCGCACCCGGTGCCGCGCTGGATCGTCTGCGGCGCCGGCACCGGCGGCACCTCGGCCACGATCGGGCGCTACATCCGCTACCTGCGGCTGGAGACGCGACTGTGCGTGGTCGACCCGGAACGCTCGGCGTTCCACCGCCACTGGGCCGACCGCAGTGTCACCACCTACGAAGGCCCCGGCTCGTGCATCGAGGGGATCGGGCGGCCGCGGGCCGAGCGCTCGTTCATTCCCGACATCGTCGACCGGATGATCGCGGTCCCGGACGAGGCCAGCCTCGCCGCCGCCCGTGTGCTGAGCGAGCGGCTGGGCCGCCGCTGTGGCGGCTCGACCGGCACCAATCTCTGGGGCTGCGCGCAGCTCATCGCCGAGATGCAGGCCCGGGGCGAGACCGGTTCCGTGGTGACGCTGCTGTGCGACCCGGGCGAGCGCTACCTCGACAGCTATTTCGACGACGGCTGGCTCGAGGCGCGGGGCTACGACATCACGGCGGCAAGGGGGCGTCTGGAAGGTTTCCTCGCCCATGGCCACATGTCCGACGACGGTCAGGTCTGAGGCAGCCGACATTGCGGTCGGCGGGTGGGCGCGCTATCAGCGCGGCGCCGCGGCCCGAGGCCGCCCGCGGGCGACGAAAGGACAGTTGATGTCGGCACCACCGAGCGGTCAGGGCGAGCCCGTCACCGGCACCCGGGAGCTGGTCGAGTATCTGGCGGCGGGCTGTAAGCCGCGCGCCGCCTGGCGGATCGGCACCGAGCACGAGAAGTTCGGCTTCACGCACGAGGACCTGAGGCCGCTGCCCTATGACGGACCACGTGGCATCCGCGCGCTGCTGGACGGTATGGCCGACCGCTTCGGCTGGCAGCGGGTGCTGGAGAACGGCAACCCGATCGCGCTCACCAAGCAGGGCTGCAACATCAGCCTCGAGCCCGGCGGCCAGTTCGAGCTGAGCGGCGCGCCGCTGGAGACGCTGCACCAGACCTGCTGCGAGGTGCACACCCATCTCGACGAGGTCAAGAAGATCGCCGAGCCGCTGCGCATCGGCATGCTGGGCATGGGCTTCCAGCCCAAGTGGCGGCGCGAGGACATCCCGTGGATGCCCAAAGGCCGCTATGCCATCATGGGCAGCTACATGCCGAAGGTCGGCAAACTCGGGCTGGACATGATGCTGCGGACCTGCACCGTGCAGGTCAATCTCGACTTCGCGTCCGAGGCCGACATGGTGCGCAAGTTCCGGGTCAGCATGGCGCTGCAACCGATCGCCACCGCCCTGTTCGCCAACTCGCCGTTCGTCGAGGGCAAGCCCTCGGGCTATCTCAGCTACCGCAGCCAGATCTGGACCGACACCGATCCGGACCGCTCGGGCGTGCTGCCGTTCGTGTTCGAGCCGGGCATGGGGTTCGAGCGCTATGTCGAGTACGCGCTGGGCGTGCCGATGTACTTTGTCTACCGCGACGGCCGCTACATCGACGCCAGCGGCCAGTCGTTCCGCGCGTTCATGGACGGCCGGCTGCCGGCCTTGCCGGGCGAGCGGCCGACGATCAGCGACTGGGGCGACCATCTGACCACGGCCTTTCCCGAGGTCCGCCTCAAGCGCTACCTCGAGATGCGCGGCGCCGATGCCGGCTCCTGGCGCTCGCTGTGTGGCCTGCCCGCCTTGTGGACCGGGCTGCTCTACGACGACGCGGCGCTGGATGCCTGCGCCGAGCTGGTTCGCGACTGGACCGCCGCGGATCACGCCTACCTGCGCGCCGAGGTGCCGCGGACCGCGCTGGGCACCCGCTTCCGCCGCGGCACCGTGGCCGATATCGCCCGCGAGGTGGTGGCGATCGCCAAGGCGGGGCTGAAGGCGCGCGCCCGCATCGACTGGGACGGCCAGGACGAGACCCGCTACCTCGCCAGGCTCGAGCAGATCGCCGCCGCCGGCCGCACCCCGGCCGAGGAGAAGTTGGCCCGGTTCGAGGAGGCCTGGGGCGGAAAGGTCGATCCGCTGTTCAAGGAGTATGCGTTCTAGGCTGGCCCCGTTGCGCGGCGCCGCGGCGTCGTCGCCAGGCTGAGGGCGAGCGCGGCCACGAAGGCCACGGCCCCGATCAGGTACAAAGGCTGGTAGGCATGGCTTTGGGCGAAGATCCAGGACATGCCGTAGGCGCTCGTCGCTTGGGCCACCGCGAAGGCGGTGGTGGCGAGGCCCCAGGCGCCGTGCTGGTCGCCGGCGGTCGCGATCTCGGTGAGCCGGCCGATGACCAGGGTCGGCATGCCGGGGGTGAAGGCGCCCATCACCAGGGCGGACAGGACCAGCAGCGCGGCCGAGGGGGCCAGGAGCGGGATCAGCACGCCGCCCAGCTGCAGAGCTAGCGCCACCGGCAGGGCGCGGGCGAAGCCGATGCGGTCGCCGAGCCAGCCGGCGGCAAACGGTCCGACGATCGCCCCGACCCCGAAGGCGGCCCAGAACCATGCGCCGGCCGGCACGCCCCAGCCCAGGCCGCGGGCGATGAAGTCGACGAAGAACACCATGTGCGGCACGAGCCCCACCGCGTAGAGCATATAGATCGCGATCACCCCGACCACGGCCCGCTCGACCCGCCGGTGCGACGCGGAGCCGGCGCGGGCCAGGGGCGCGTCGCTGGGCCATTGCCGCCAGGCCACCAGGGTCAGCAGCAGGGACAGCGCGCCGAGCCCGAGCCAGGCCAGCACCACCCCGCCGCGCAGCAAAAGCGGCAGCAGCGTGCCGGCACCGACGATGCCCAGGCCCACACCGGCGAACATGATGCCGCCGGCTCGCCCGCGCCGTTCGGGGCGGATCGTGCCCAGGACCGTGGG
>JAPJRA010000592.1 GCA_030824835.1 Geminicoccaceae bacterium
CTACATGGCGTGCGGCACCAGCGGCAACCAGTTCAAGAACGCGCCGCTGGCCGGCGTGCTGATGGCCGAGCTGATCGGTGCCTGCGAGGCCGGGCATGACCACGACCGGGATCCGGTGAAGGTCGTCGGCCGCTATACCGGCTTTACGATCGATTTGGGCTTTTTCTCGCGACTGCGTGCCATCAACAGTGAAAGCAGCTTCTCGGTCCTGGGTTGATCAGTCTCAGCGCTTCATATTCGTAGTAGTGACGTGAGAAGATCCTCCCGGGAGTTGCAGCGGCCAGTGGAATGGCCCGACGATTGCCGTATGCCAGGATGTATATCAGTGCAGCTCGATGAGCGATCGTATTCGACAGTAATAATGTAGCTCAATCATGAGCACGATAATCCTAAAATAAATATAGAAATGCGGCATGTCAGGACCACTGCTTGCCGCCCCACCGGCCAATCCGAGACCTCCCGACAACCGCTTTTTGGACAGAATAGTATATTGGTCGCCTTGGAAGCGTCGGCCTCGGCTCCCGGCGTTTTCCAACCGTAAAACGATCTACGTCGAGAACACTTATAGCTATTGGTGCAATTTCGCACTACATTCAGCGATACCGAGCCTACCGACTGACGCCTAGATCAGGGAGCACCGAATGGCCCGCGAGCAGCAAGATCGCGTGTCCGCCGAGCGGCACGCTGTTGTCGTACAAGATGACTACTGGCTGATCGAGCGTGGGAATGAGCCGTCGCTGAACGAACTGCTGGAAGATCCGATCATGGATCTCCTGTGGCGCGCGGATGGACTCGATCCGATCTCGGCACGGGCCACGGTCCTGGACCTGCGGGCGCTCATGCTGCGCGTGCGCTCCGATGGCACGGTCGAGTCCAGCGGCGAGGTGACGGACGTGCGTTGCCACTGCGATCTGGCGGCCTGATCCAGACCAAGCCGTTGCTTTCCGCGTCGATCGGGAGATGGGCCGTACCTGCTCAAGAAGGTGCGGCCCCTTCCTCGTTGGCCGTCGACCTGGGCCCGATCGATGCCGGGGCCGGCGGGCCCTGCAACGGGGCCACGTCACGCACCATGATCGGTGCCGAGCTCGGGTGACTTGGCGGTGAAGGCTCCGGCGGCAGGCCCTTGCGGGTGAAGAGCAGGGTGCCGTCCAGGTCATGCCCGTAGAGATCGTTGCGCAGATTGAGCCTGCCCTCGTCGTCGACGAAAGCGGTGAGGTAATCGAGGAAGATCGGCACCGGCTGGGTCAACGATACCCGTCGGGTCTTCTGCGCGGCGTAGGTAGCGTCCAGACGCTTGGCGTCCCAACCCTGGTCCTGCAGCAGAGCCAGAGCCAGCTCGAAATGCTTCTCCACCCGGACGCAGCCATGGCTCAGGCTGCGGTCGCTGCGCCCGAACGCCCCGCGTTGCGGTGTGTCGTGCAGGTAGATCGCGTCATGGTTCGGGAACAGGAACTTGATGCGGCCCAGAGCGTTCTCCGGCCCCGGCCGCTGGACCAGACGGTCGAGCAGCGCCCCGGTTTCGGCCGCGGTGCGCCAATAGAAGCCGTTCCTCGCCAGATAGCCCGGCCACTGGCGCTCCTTGTCGACCAGCTCCGGCGTGATGCTGTCGGGCACGTACCAGGAGGGGTTGAACTCGATGTAGCGGATCCGGTCGTCGAAGATCGGCGTCGGCTTGTCCTTCTCGCCAACGACGACGCGGGAGCGCAGGACGGTCCTGCCGTGCTCGACGAGCTTGAGCTCGTAGCCGGGAATATTGACCTCGACGTAGCGCGGCAACCCGGTGCGGTCCTCGGCCGGGCGTGCGAGATTGATGCGCACCTGGGCGATCTGCCGGCTCACCGGCGTGTTCAGGGCAGCCAGCGTCCGCGAACCGACGACCCCGTCCGGGGCCAAGCCGTGGCGCTTCTGGAAGCGCCGTACCGCGTCGATGAGCTGCTGGTCCATGCCATCGCCGAGGCGATGGCGCACCGACAAATCCGCTGACTGCACCAGACGCCAGCGCAGCGACGCGGGTTCCGGTAGGCGCTTGCGCGCGGGCAGGGCCGGCGCGACATCGACCTCCGGGCTGACGACGGCGGCCGGCACCACGGTCGGCAGGGGGCCGGCCACGGTCGCCACCTCGCGCCAACCGCCCAGATCCTGGACCAGCCTCAGCTCGAGCTCGGCCAGGGCCAGAGCCCTGGCCGCCGCCGGTTGATCCAGAAGGTGCAGCGCCGCCAGCGCCTCCGCGGTCGCCACGGTGGGATTGTTGCTGCGCCGGGCGAGGTAGGCGAGGGCGGCCCGGCTCAACGCGAGATCGGCTTCCGCACGGGCCGCGGCGTCGGTGGACGTGGTGAACCGTGCGCTCAGCGCCGCGGCATCGACGGCGGCTGGCTCCGACTTCTGCTCCATGCTCAGGAGGGCGAGCATCGCCCCGCGTCGGGTGTCGGCTACAGGATCGCCGCTCCAGATGAGCTCGGATCCCATCCCGGCATAGATCGCCTCTAGGCCGGGGTCGTGCTCCAGCACGGATGCGGCCAGGGGATCGTCGAGGATTGCCGCCTCCGCGGTTGCCACGGCGCCGCCTGGCAAGATCAGCAAGGTGGCCAGCACGCAGACAATGAGGCGCATGGTTTCGATATCTCGCGACGATCCGATAAATTTGATGTAGCGAGCTTTGGTCACTACGCAAGGTAAACGCGGCCGATGAGGATGATCCATCCCGCGACCGTGACGTACCAGTATGCGTTGGATTTGCACCTCCAGCAGTGAAGTTGCCTTGCGGGCTTATCATCCCCGGATGGGAGCAGGGGCGGTACAGGGCTCGTCCTATACGGTGCCGTCCGCTGGCGCCCGCGCGGTCCCACGGCCCGGCATCGTCCTGATCGGTACCGCGCTGCTGCTGTGGCCGACGCTCCTCAACTGGCATCCGTACCTGTTCTGGGACAGTTACGGCTATTTTCTGCAAGGCAAGGCCTATGCGCAGCTGCTGCTGGGGTCGCTCGGCCTGGCGCCGGCGCCGATCGAGGCAGAGGCGGGCTGGATCGGCGCCGCAGCGCGGATGCTGACCCACGATCCCGCGATCCGTTCCCCCAGCTGGAGCCTGCTGAGCTACGGTCTGGCCAGCACCGGGAGTTTCTGGCTGCTGGCGCTGCTGAACGCGGTGGTGGCCGCGGCGATGGTGGAACTCGTGCTGGTGCGCCTGTTCAACGTGCTGCCGGCATGGCGTCTGGCCATTCTTGCCGGCATGGCGCTGTTGACCTCGCTGTCGTGGTTCGCCAGCTACCTGATGCCCGACCTCTACGCCGGCCTCCTGATCCTGGCCGCCGCGACCCTGGCGTTCGCGTGGCCGGAGCTGCGGCGG
>JAPJRA010000593.1 GCA_030824835.1 Geminicoccaceae bacterium
ACCTTGTGGTACGACATCCTCATCCTCTTCCGCACCCTCCTCGTCGTCCCAGGCAGAGGCAACGGCGCCTATTGAGCCGCAGCCTCACAACGTCGGGTCGGGGCTCACCGCCACAAGCAGCTTGCCGAAGTTGCGGCCCTCCAGCATCCCGATCAGGGCCTGCGGCGCATTCTCCAGGCCGACGACCACATCTTCCTTGAAGCGCAGGCTGCCACTGCCGACCAAGGGGCCGACCTCGCGCAGGAACTCGGGCTCGAGGTCGCGGTGATCGTAGACGATCAGGCCCTGGATCAGCAGGCGCTTGGTCAGCACCGCACGCATCAGCACGGGTGACCGGTCGGCTTCCTGCGGCAGCTGCGCCAAGTTGTACCAGGCAATGGCACCGATCACCGGCACGCGCCCGTGCAGGTTCATCAGTGGCAGCACGGCCCAGAGCAGATCGCCGCCCACCAGCTCGACGTAGACGTCGACCCCCGCGGGGCAGGCCTCGCGCAGGCGGCCCGCCAGATCCGCCTCACGCCGGTCGAGGCATAGATCGAAACCCAACTCCTCGGTGACATAGCGACATTTGTCGGTGCCGCCTGCGACGCCGACCACGCGACAGCCGGCGAGCTTGGCGAGCTGGCCGGCGATGGCGCCCACAGCACCACTGGCGGCACCCACCACCACGGTTTCCCCTGCCTTGGGCCGGGCGATCGTCCGCAGGCCGGCGTAGGCGGTGAGCCCTGGCATGCCCAGGACGCCCAGGGCAGTGCTGAGCGGAGCAACGGCAGGATCCAGCCGGGTAAGCTGCTGCGCCGGCTGGACGAACAGGCTCTGCCAGCCGCCGTGGCCGCGAACGAAGTCGCCGGGGGCGAAGGCCGGGTCGGCGCTGACCTCGACCCGGCCGACGCACTCGCCCTGCATCACCTCGCCCAGACCGACCGGGGCGGCATAGGAGGGGCCGTCGTTCATCCGGCCGCGCATGTACGGGTCGAGCGACAGCCAGAGCGTGCGCACCAGCACCTCGCCCGGCCCGGGCTGCGGGGCAGCCACCGACTCGATGCGAAAGTCGCCCGGGACGGGGGCGCCCTGGGGGCGACGCACGAGCAGGACCCGTTGGTTCAGGGCTGATGTCATCAGCGGCCTCATTCCTCAAAGCGCCAGGAGAAAGAAGAAGCCAGCTTGCGGCGACACGACCTGCGCTAGGCCACGGCCGCCGCATCGAAGCTGGCGATGAAGTCAGTCAGCCGCTCGCCCTGGATCAGGATGTGGTCCCGGAGCAGCTGCTCGGCCAGCTTGCCGTTCCCGGCGAGGATGGCATCGACGATTCGCTGATGCTCGTTCAGCGAGGTCGTGAGACGGCTCCGGGCGCGCAGCTGGAGGCGGCGGAACGGCTTCAGCCGATCGTGCAGCTGCCGCGCCTGCTCGCCCAGATAGGTGTTGTGACAGGCGTCGTAGATCACATGGTGAAAATGCTCGTTGGCGTAATAGTAGGTGTCCGCGTCACCACTGGTCGTCTGCTCCACGCAGGCCTGGTGCGCCTCGACGAGCGCGTGGCGCTCGGCCTCGGTGATTCGCCGTGCCGCCAGAGCCCCGCACGCGGCCTCGAGCACCGCCATGACCTCGAAGCGCTCGATCACGTCCTTCAGGCTGAGCGACGCGACGAACGCCCCGCGCCGCGGCTGCAGGCCGACCAGCCCGGCGGAGGCGAGCTGCATCAGCGCCTCCCTGATGGGGGTGCGGGAGACACCAAAGCGCGCCGCCAGGCTCTGCTCGTCGAGCCGCTCTCCCGGGCGGAAGGCGCCCGTGATGATCTCCTGTTCGAGCTGATCCCTCAGCGCATCGGCCCGTCGCATCTCCCGTCTCCTCGGCTGTCCAGCCGCATGCATTCTAACGGCGAACGGGAAAATCCACTACTGGATTTCTTGTATACAAAAATATTGACTGTGAATGCACAGACCCGTATTGTGCTAGCACGCTTTTCAAGTAGCCAACGTATCAGGGAGGTCCGCCGTGACCAAATTCGCCGCATTGCTGCTCGCCGGCACAGCCATCGTCGCCACTGCCTCGACCGTTCAGGCCGACACGATTCTCAAGGCGTCGCATCAGTGGCCCTCCGGCACCGGCGACTTCCGCGACGAGATGTTCCAGATCATCGCCGATGAACTGAAGAGCGCGGATGTCGGCCTCGAAGTGAAGGTCTACCCGGGCGCGTCACTGGTGAAGCCGCGCGATCAATGGAACGCACTGGCGAAGAAGCAAATCGACCTCGCCCTGTTCCCACTCGACTATGCCGCGGGCAAGCACCCGCAGTTCAGCGCCACGCTCATGCCGGCGCTGGTCAAGAACCACGAGCACGCCAAGCGGCTGTCTGACTCGCCATTCATGGCCGAGATCGAGAACATCATGGCCGAGGACGGTATCATGGTGCTGGCGCACGGCTGGCTCGCCGGCGGCTTCGCCTCGAAGAAGGACTGCATTCTGGAGCCGGCCGACATCAAGAACCAGGTCACCCGGGCGGCCGGGCCGATGTTCGAGACCATGCTGCAGGGAGCCGGCGCGTCGCTGGCCTCGATGCCGAGTTCGGAGATCTACACCGCGATGCAGACCGGCGTCCTGGACGCCGCCAACACCTCGTCGGAGAGTTTCGTCTCCTACCGGCTCTACGAGCAGGTCAAGTGCATGACCGCCCCCGGCGACCATGCGATCTGGTTCATGTACGAGCCGCTCTTGTTGTCGAAGAAGTCCTTCGACCGTCTCGACGAGAAGCAGCAGCAGGCCCTCCTCGCCGCCGGCAAGAAGGCGGAGGCATTCGGCTACGAGAAGGCGGCGGCCTCCGATCAGAACATGGCCGACGTCTACGCCAAGGCCGGCGTCGAGGTGGTTACCATGAGCGCCGATCAGGCCGAGGCTTGGCACCAGCTGGCCAAGGAGACTTCCTACAAGACCTTTGCCACCGACGTGAAGGGTGGGCAGGAGCTGCTCGATCTGGCCCAGAGCGTCCAGTAGCGCGCCACGGAACTAACCGGTTCTCGGGTGCCGGCGGTGCACCCGAGACCAAGGGGGAGCTGCTGTCATGGACGTTTTCGTGCGTCTGGTCGCCCAGGCGTCGCGCGCAACCGGCGTGCTCGCCGCAGCGCTGATCGTGGTCTCGGTGGTCGTCGTCTGCCAGATGGTGGCAGCACGCTATTTCTTCGGTCTCGCAACCACTTGGCAGACCGAATTCGTAATCTATTCGCTGGTCGCGACGACGCTGATCGGCAGTCCCTACGTGCTGCTGCACCGCGGCCATGTGAACATGGACATCGTCGTGCTCTATGCGAGCCAGCGGGTGCGCTTCTGGCTCGCGGTCGCTGCC
>JAPJRA010000594.1 GCA_030824835.1 Geminicoccaceae bacterium
CGCGCCAGGATGTCGGTCGCCGAGCAGACGACCGACATCCAGGCGCGCATCGACGCCCTGCTGGCCGAGGCCGGCAGCGATCGCCATAAGCTGCTTTCGGCCACGATCTGGCTCGCCGACATGGATCGTTTCAGCGAGATGAACGAGGTCTGGGATGCCTGGCTGCCGGAGGGTGGCGCACCGGCCCGGGCCACGGTCGAGGCCAGGCTGGCCGCACCTCAGTTCACGGTCGAGATCGGCATCATCGCCGCCAGATAGCCGTATGCGCACCGCCGTCCTGGGGGCCGGGGTGATCGGCCTCACCACCGCCTACGAGCTCTGGCGCGACGGCCACGAGGTGGTCGTCGTCGATCGCGGGCGGGAGCCCGCGACCGAGACTTCCTACGCCAATGCCGGCATGATCGCCCCCGGGCACGCCTATGCCTGGTCGTCGCCCAAGGCGATCCGGACGCTGGCGCGGGCGCTGCTGCGCGACGATCTGGCCTTGCGTTTCCGCTTCCAGGCCGACCCGCAGTTCTGGCGCTGGTGCTGGAAGTTCGCACGCCAGTGCACCGACGAGCGTGCCGTCTACAATACGGGTCGCAAGGTCGCCTTGTGCCTGTACAGCCAGCAGCAGCTGCATCGGCTGGTAGCCGCGACGGGCGTCGCCTATGGCGCCCGCGGCGGTGGTGCCCTCTATCTGCACCGCGATCCCGAAGCGCTGGCGCGGGCGGCGGCGGCGGCGAGCATCATGCGCGACCAGGGCGTCGAGGTTCGGGTGGTGGACCCCGCCGAAGCGGCCGCACTCGACCCGGTCTACGAGCCGGTCCGCGATCGCTTTGCCGGTGCGCTCCATGCGCCCGGCGACGAGAGCGGTGACGCGCGGCTGTTCACCTGCGGCCTCGCCGACTGGCTGGCCGCGCGGGGGGTCGAGTTTCGCTTCGGCCACACGATCCAGCAGATCGACACTGACCAGGGGCGAGTGACCCAGGTCCGCACCGACCAGGGTGCGGTTACCGCCGATGCCTATGTGCTGGCGCTGGGCTGCTACAGCGCGCCCATGGGCCGGACTGTCGGCCTCGATCTGCCCATCTATCCGATCAAGGGCTATTCGGTGACCCTGCCGATCGAGGGCCGCAACAACCCGCCGACGCTCTCCGGCGTCGACGAGCACAATCTGTTCGCCTTCGCCAACTATGGCGACCGGGTCCGGATGACCGCCATCGCCGAGTTCGCCGGCTATGACTGGTCGCACCGCCCGGCCGATTTCGGGCCCATGCTCAAGGCGGCGCACGAGCTGTTTCCCGATGCCGGCAATTACGCCAAGCCCGAATACTGGGCCGGGCTGCGGCCGATGACGCCGGACAACCTGCCGATCTTCGGTCGCGGCCGGCTCGCCAATCTCTGGGTCAATACCGGCCACGGCCACATGGGCTGGACCTGGGCCTGCGGCTCGGCGCGGATCACGGCCGACCTCATGGCCGGGGCCCGGCCCGAGCACGATGTCGCCACCATGCTGCTGCAGTGAGAAGCCGCCCGTGGATACCGCCGACGAACGGATGAATCTCCCGCATGCCCTCGATGCCGGCCTCGGCCGGCGGGCCCGCATCGGTCTCATGGTGCTGGCCACCGACCAGACGATCGAGCATGAGTGGCGGCAGATCATGCGCGATCTGGACGGGGTGGCGCTCTATCAGAGCCGGATCTGGAACGACGCCCGGATCACCCCCGAGACCCTGCTGCAGATGGAGAGCGGGCTCGCCGACAGTGCGGCCCTGATCATGCCGGGCCTGCCGCTGGCCGTGGTGGCGTTCGGCTGCACCTCGGCCGCTATGGTGATCGGCGAGGAGCGCGTGTTCGCGCGGCTCCGCGAGGCCCGATCCGAGGCCGCGGGCACCACGCCCATCACCGCCGCCTTCGCGGCGTTCCGAGCCCTGGGCGCCCGGCGCATCGCCGTGCTGACGCCCTATCGCCAGGACGTCAATCGGGCGTTGCGGGCTTATGTCGAGGCCCGTGGCTTCACGGTGCCGGTGCTGGGCTCGTTTGACGAGGAGGACGATCTGCGCGCTGCCCGCATCGACGTCGCCTCGATCCGCGCCGCCGTGATCGACCTCGGGCGGGATCCGGGCGTGGATGCCGTCTTCGTCTCCTGCACCAGCCTGCGCCTGGCCGAGGTGGCGGCCGATATCGAGGCCCAGCTCGGCAAGCCGGTCACCTCCAGCAACCATGCGATGGCTTGGCACGCGCTGCGCCTCGCCGGCATCGACGACCTGCTGCCGCGCTGGGGGCGACTGTTCGAGCGGCCGCTGTGCTGATGGGGCGGATCGAAGCAGCTCCGTTGCTTATGGAAGTTGCTGGAACTTCCAGTGGAAGTGCTGTCGACGGGCGCACTGGAAGAAAAGACGGCAGACAAGGCCACTATAGTTACTTGGAGGCACTGACGTACGTATCGCTTGACGTGTGATCGACACCTCGCCATGCCACCCGGTGGGGTGAGACGGCCTCGCTGGCCGGCCGCCCCGCCAACCAGGGGAGGTACTCCACATGCGACGTCATGCGAGTCTGCTCGTTGCCGCGGCGGTCGTGGCGCTGGCGGCTGCTCCGTCCGCGGCACGCGCGACGAGCGGCGACCAGGCGCGGATAACCCGGGGCCTGGCCATCGCACCTGTGCCGTTGAACCTGACCGGTCTCAGCAAGGCCAAGGTCGGGCTAGGCAGCTATCTCGTGAATGCGCTGGGCGGCTGCAACGACTGCCACACCAACCCGCCCTACGCGTCGGGCGGCGATCCCTATGCCGGGGAGCGCACGCGGATCAACAAGAAGCGCTACCTCGCCGGCGGCGTCAGCTTCGGCCCCTTCATCTCGCCGAACCTGACCCCGGATGCGAAGGGCAGGCCCGCCGGCCTGACCTTCCGCCAGTTCGCCGACGCCATCCGCAAGGGACATGATCCCGACGATCCGTCGAAGATCCTGCAGGTCATGCCCTGGCCCGTCTATGCCAACACCACCTACGAGGATCTGGACGCGATCTACACCTATCTGCGCGCGATCCCGTCGCTCCCGGACTGAGGGCCACGGGACTTGATGCCCCATGGCGGGAGCGGCTTGTGCCCGCTCCCGCCGCTTTCCAGCCGATGGCAGCGCCATCGCCAGCTTGGCGCCGCTCGTGCTCAGAGCTGGACGACACGCCCTTCGTCGATGCTCTGCTGGGCCGCGAGGACGATGCGCAGGCTGGTCACGGCTTCGCCCATGCTCGTCGTAAGGTCGATGTCCTCGCGGATCGCGCGCAGGAACCAAGCCTGCTCGCGCTCGCACAGCGCCTGGTGATCGGGTTCGTCGGACATGTCGAGCCATTCGTCGG
>JAPJRA010000595.1 GCA_030824835.1 Geminicoccaceae bacterium
CCTGCAACCAGGGAGATCACGCCGCATGCCGCCGCCCGGCCCGGCCCGCGCCTTCCTGTCCTACGCGCACGAGGACCACAAATGGCGCGATCGGCTGCTCAAGCAGTTGGGCTGGCTGATCGCCAGCGAACAGCTCGATGCGTTCCACGACCGCAAGCTCGAGCCCGGCCAGCAGTGGGACGGCCGAATCAGGGACGAGCTGCAGGCGGCGCAGATCGTCATCGTGCTGATGTCGCCGGACTTTCTGGGCTCGCGCTACTGCCTGCTGGCCGAACTCGTCCCGGCCATCGACCGGCACGGCAAGGGCCTGGCCGATCTGGTCCCCGTTGTGTGCGACGCCGTCGATCTCGCCGGGACCCCGCTGGCTCCGCTGCAGTGCTTGCCGCAGGACCCGGAGACCAACGACCTCAAGCCGCTGCGGTAATGGAAGAACCCCAACATCGCGCTTGCCGTGGTCGCCGCCAAGATTCGCGGCCTGGTGGAGGCACGCCGGGCCCCGACAGCCGCCGAGCCCCCGCTCAAGGGAGATCCGACGACGCCGCCGGCGCCGGACCCCGGCGAAGGCAGTAGCCTCCCGAAGGGATTCTCGGTCCACGTCGACAACCCGCCCCCACTCGGCCGCCTGATCGGCCAGCAGACCGATCTCGACCAGCTGACCAGCTGGATCCTCGACGATTCCCGCCAGCCGATCGCCGTGCTCGGCCCCGGCGGCATCGGCAAGAGCCGGCTGACGATCACGGCCCTGCACGACCGGCGCGTCACCACCCGCTTCGGCGACCGCCACCACTTCGTCAGCCTGGAGGAGGCCCGCGACGGCCCGGGCGTCTTCGCCGCCGTCGCCGCCGCCCTCGGCCTCGCCGCCGACAGCCGGCCGCAGGCGGCCGTCCTCGCCGGCTTGCGCGCCTCGCCGACGCTGCTCGTCCTCGACAATGCCGAGACCCCCTGGGAGGCCGACCGCCCCGGCGCCGAACAGGCGTTCGCCGTCCTGGCCCAGCTGCCCACGGTCCGCCTCGTGGCCTCGCTGAGGAGCCACTGCCCGAAGACGCCGCAGCCGCCCTCTTCACCCGCATCGCCGGCGACCGCTACCGCAGCGACCCCGACCTCCCCATCCTGCTCGCCCGCCTCGACGGCCTGCCGCTGGCGATCGAGCTGGTGGCCCACCGCGCCCAGACCGAGCCCGACGCCACCACCGTGCTGCGCCAGTGGGACGCCCAGCGCAGCGCGTTCCTCCGCCGTGGCGAGGGCGGCCGCAAGGATCTCGACCTCGCCGTGTCGCTTTCTTTGTCCCTCGCCAGCCCGCGCATGACCGATCCCGCCCGCCGCCTGTTTGCCACCCTCGGCCGCCTGCCGCACGGCCTCGCCCGCACGGACCTGCCCGCCATCATGCCGGAAGGCGGCGACCGGGCCGCGAGCACGCTCGCGCAGATGGCACTGGTCCGGCGCGCCCCCGACCGCCTGCGCATGCTGTCGCCCGTCCGCGAGCTCGCCGTCGAGCAACCGCTGGCCGAGCCGGAAGCGGCCGCACTCATCGAGCATTTCGGCGCCCTCGCCGATGCACTACCTTATGCAGGCATATCATCCTATGACGCCGACGCGGCGCTGCGCGCCCGCGTCGAGATCCCCAACATCAAGGCGATCCTGCCCCGGACCGCGAACGCCGACACGGCCACCGCGCTCGGGCGGCGCTGGATCCGGATCGGCGACGCCCGACAAATGCTCGGCAGTGTCACCGCATGTTTGGCGGCCTTTGCCCACGCCCGAACCTGCGTCGTCACCGCCACTGCCGCCGACCCGACAAGCACCACCCGTCAGCACGACCTCTCCGTCAGCTGGAACACGCTCGGCAGCGTGCGCGAGGCCCAGGGCGACCTCGCCGGCGCCCTCGACGCCTACAATCAGAGCCAGACCATCCGCGCCAAGCTGGCGGCGGCCGACCCCGGCAACGCCGGCTGGCAGCGCGACCTGTCCGTCAGCTGGGAGCGTCTTGCCTCGGTGCATGAGGCGCAGAGCGACCAAGCCGCAGCGCTCGAGGCCTGGCGGCGGGCCCTGGCGATCAGCAAGCGCCTCGCCGCGAGCTTTCCAGGAAGTGTCGACATGCAAACCACCCAGGTCGTTCACCTCGCAGGCGCGGCCCGCCATCTCGACCGGGCCGACCCCGCGGCTCGGGCCGAAGCCGCCGACCTGCTCGACCAAGCCGTGAACGTCCTGCGCCCCCTGGCTGCAGCAGGCCGCCTGGATACAAGGCGGCAAGGGTGGATTGGCTGGATCGAGGGGGAGCGATCCGCGTTGGGCAGCCTTGACCCAAATTGACGTCGCGTCGGCCCATCTCGTCGTTCCGTCAGCATCCTACTGCCCTCGCTCCGCTCGGGCTCCCGGCTCGGCGCGGCCCCTGGTCCACCGTCCTCACGATAACCTCAACCCTGCGAATGCCCGGTTAACGCCGCACTGGACTCCCCGGCTGCCATCCCGGATCATTGCAGGATGTCATTCCTATACGATCCTCGCTGCTTCCCACTCCGCGTGATCGATCGCGCCATGATGGTGCACGTTCGAACCCAACGACCGCCACCGATCGCCCGCCGCCCGCGCCCGAACGAACCGGGGCTATGCCAAATGCACGGACGAACCCGAGCCACGCCGCGTGCACGTGTGAATACGAGACAGGACGAACCCGCCCCGATTGCGCAAGCACGGCCGAACCCGACCGCCCGCTCCCGTGCCGGCCGCCGCAACCACCCCGCCAGCGACACGCGCGAATCCTGTCTGAGACGGCGGCGGCACCCGTTTCGCGGCCCGCGCACGTTCGAACCCGGGCCCGCCGCACGGCCCGCCCCGGCCAACGACACCTACCCGCTCGATGCCCTGCGCCGCCGCCTCCTGGGGTTGCTCGCCGGCCCTGGCCCGGGGCATGCCGACGAGCACGACCTCGCCGCCGCCATCCGCGCCGCGCGGCTGCCCGGTGCCGCTCCCCTATCACGGCCCCATTGACCGGGCGCTGCTGGAGCAGGCGCTCGCCGCCTTCACCCTCGATGCCGCGGCGCTGCACTGGCTGCAGGGCACCGTGGTGCCGCCACGATCGGGATCCGGCCGCTGATGCGGCGCCCGGCCGGGAGCGGGCCGTAGAATTACTCCCGCCCGCGGATCGGCTGCGCGTCGACCTGCTTCGGTGGCGGTGGCAGCTCCGTGCGCGGCTGGCCACGCAGTGCCGCCAGCAGCCGCTGCAGCGCATGTGGGCCGGTGGCCTGCGCACGCTCCAGATGCGCCCGGCCGAGACGCAGGCCCACGGTCTGGACCCTGCCATCGTCCGCCAGCGTGCGCACAACGAGCTCGATCGGCCCG
>JAPJRA010000596.1 GCA_030824835.1 Geminicoccaceae bacterium
CGTTCCACTGCCACAAGTCGCACCACACGATGGGCCCGATGGGCCACGAGATCGCCAACATGATCGGCGTCCGGCAGACCGCGGCGGCCAAGCGGGTCACCAAGCTGCTGCCTGACTACATGTACATGCCGATGGGCGAGCAGGGCATGGCCGAGATGCAGGACATGGCTGCTCACGGCATGACCCCGCCCGAGAACACGCTGCCCATGATGACCGGCGAAGGCCCGTTCGGGCCGATCGAGATGGGCGGCATGTTCACGACCGTGAAGGTCAGACGAGATGTCGCCCCCGGCGACTACATGGACCCCGGCTGGTTCGAGCATCCGATGGGGACCGTGGCCTACAAGGTCGACGGCAGCGGCCGCGCGGCCTGATTCGCAACCCTGAACCGAAGGATAAGGACATGCACAACCTGGGCAAAGGTGGTTTAGCCGCCCTGGCAATCACGCTGGCAAGCGGCGCAGCGTCGGCTACCGGTACTCATGAAGGTGGTCACTACAGCTTCGGCGAGCCTGGCCAAGCGACCCAGGTCACCCGCACCGTCGAGGTAATCGCCGAGGATCGCGACAGCATGCGGTTCGTGATGGACGTTGGCTCGATCCAGCAGGGCGAGGTAATCAAGTTCGTCGTCACCAACCAGGGCACTGGCGAGCACGAGTTTTCGATTGGGGATACGGCCTCGCAACGGGCGCACGCCAAGCTCATGGCCAAGAACCCGGACATGAAGCACGAGGATGATCCCACGGCCGTGCATGTTTCGCCCGGCGAGACGGAAGAGGTGATCTGGAAGTTCAACAAGCCGATCCAGGGTAACGTTGTCTTCGCATGTCAGATGCCCGGTCACTACGAGAGCGGCATGGTGCATCAGGCAAAGCTGGAGAAGGGAAAGAAGCCGAAGACCAGCTGACTTATGTGTATCACCCGGGCGGCTACGGAGCCGCCCGGGCACGGCAATGCCGGAGGTGGTGATGGCAGAACCGATCGAGTTGATGCCGGGTCTGAGCGCCAAGGCTCTTTTGGCTCAAGCCGAAGCCGAAGCCGACCTCCTGTATGCCGCGGTGCGCACGCTTGTGCTCGCGGTCTTCTGGGTGCTGCTCCTGGCCGCCGACGACGGCCACCACCATGACTCGCTTACGGCGGGGGCGCTTACTGGATACAGCCTGCTGACCACGTTGACCTGGGTCGCGGTCTGGTTCCGCTGGAGCAGCCGAGCGTTCGTCCTGATCTGCGTAACGGTGGACATCCTGTTGGCAGCGACGCTGCTCGCCGGCTTGGCGATTGCTGCCGACATGCCGACGAGTCGGCTGTTCGCGTTACCAGCATCGGGGTTGGTGTTCCTGCTGGTCGCCCATGCCGCGCTGCGATTTAACGCGTCGACCGTGCTCTACGCCGGGGCAATGGTCGTCGGCGTACTAGGCGTGGTCATGGCCGCACCGCATTGGCGGCCTTTCGAGCCTCTGCACGGTTATCATGTTCCAATGGCTGACTATTGGCCGGTCCTGCCGCTAGCGACGTTGGCCCTCACCACCGTGGTTCTCTGGTTCGTTGCGCGGCGGACGCACGGGCTACTGGAGCAGGCACTGAATGCCACGCATCGCGCCGCACGCCTCGAGCGCTTCTTCTCGCCTGCGGTGGCGCAGCGCCTCGGCAGCAGCGAGCTGGCTGGCGACCGCCGCGAGGTGGCGATCCTGTTCATTGATATCCGTGGTTTCACTGCCATGGCCGAGCGGATGCGGCCGGAAGAGCTAGGCCCATTCCTCGCCGAGTTCCGGCAACTGGTCACGCGTGCAGTGTTCGCCCATAGCGGCACGATCGACAAGTTTATCGGTGACGGGGCACTGGCCGTGTTCGGCACGCCTGAACGCCACGCAAATCCGGCGGCTTGCGGGCTGCAGTGCATCACTGCAACGCAATCGGCCGTCGCGGACTGGTCCCAGCAGCGTCTTGCCGCTGGGCAGCAGCCGGTCCGCATAGCCACGGGCGGTCACTTCGGTGAGGTGTTCGCCGGGGTTGTCGGCCAGGACGGGATACTCGAGTTCACGGTGCTCGGTGATACGGTGAACGTCGCCGAGCGCCTGCACCGGATTGCCGCCGACCTCGACCTCGACCTTGTCATCTCGGATGTGCTGCGCCGCGCTCACGGCGACGACTTTCCCGACGGCCAGTTTTTCGATCTCGGTGCGCTGCAGCTTCCAGGCCGCAGGGACGTTGTCGCGTGCTGGGGCCGTGGTACCCCGTCGTAGGTGCACACTGCTATCGCTGTGCAGCCCGAGCATTTCGACAAGCTTGCCCGTGGGCAAGGCCCGGGGCGAGAGCCAAAGGGCAGGGCAGCAAGGATGGCTACGCGTGCCGTATGTCAGGCTGGTGATATGAACCCAACACCATTCCCCCTTACGGTGGCTCCAAGCACGCTTGCTTGGGAGCAAGCCCTGACCGACAAACATCAACGGGAATCATCCATATGATTCCTCGGCATGGCAGGCGCCTTCAGCCAAGTACGGCAAGCAGCCGCTCTTCGGCGCGGAGCAACTCCTCCGGCCGCAGTACGGTGTGGACCAAACGCCGCGCATCGGCGGCCTCCTCGCGCCCGGCCCCTGCCGGCAGGCCCACCATGGCGCGGCTGAGCCAGACATAGGCTTCAAGAAAATCCCACTTCAGGCCCCGTCCCTCTGCGTACATCAAGCCGATACTGAGCTGCGCCACCGGGTCGCCACTCTGCGCGGCCAGGAGATACCATACGGCCGCGGCATGATTGTCCGGGTCACCAGCAAGGCCCTGCTCGGAGATAACTCCGAGGAGGAACTGCGACTCGACGTCACCAGCATCCGCCAACGGCCTAAACAGGCGCGCGGCAAGGACATAATCTCCATGTACATAGGCCGCAAGGCCTTCGTGGCTTTCAGCTCGGGCAATTCCACCAAGTGGTTCGACAAGAAGGCTAACGCTTTGAATGAAGCACAGTAGCATTCGAATGCTGCAAGCCTCCACTCTTGCCATTATCGGGGCACCGAGCATTATCGCTCTCCTTAGCACCAGGGTTTAACCTATAGTCAACCCCTGTTCCGGGATCAGAGCAATCAGAATGTATTCCAATTTCGGCGCCGATACCTTGCTGCAATGCAACAGGCAGGGCGAGTTTCATAAGCTGCTCGACTTCATCGCCGGTCAGCGCCGGAAACTGCTTTCTGGTATGCTGGTTGGACAATCCACTGAACCAGCGGAGATGTTTCATGCACCAGATGGACGAGGAGATGCGGCGCTGCATCGAGGAGTGCCTGAGTTGTCACCGCGTGTGCGTGACCATGGCCTCGCAGCACTGCCTGGACGTGGGCGGCA
>JAPJRA010000597.1 GCA_030824835.1 Geminicoccaceae bacterium
GCCGCGCGCGCCCCGTGAGCAGAATATGGGCAAGCCTCGTGGTCAGCACGCGGGTCTTGCCGGTGCCGGCACCGGCCAGGACCAGCAGTGGCCCGTCCTCGGCCGTCACCGCCGCCAGCTGTTCGGGGTTCAGGCCCAGCAGGTAGGGCGCGCTCGCCATAGCTGGCGGCGCTGACGGTGCCGAAGCGATCGGCTGGCTGCCCATGGACGGCTCGTCTTTCCATCAGCAGGGGCTCGAAACGGTTTCGAGCGGGAGCGGCGGTTGGCCCGGGCTTGCCGAAGCTGCCCTCACCTAAGGCGGGCATCGCGCGCCGGCAAGCCGCACAACCGACCAACCACAATTCTCCGCTACGAGCCGATGGGGGACTGATGCTAAATCAGCCGGGATGGTGGGCGCTCTGAAGCCGATCCGAAGCGGGTGGCCAGCAGCCATGCGGCGCAGCGGCGAATGGGTCCGGGTGATGGTGAGGATTGCAGTCTGCATCTGCACATGCGACCGCCACGCCTCACTGGCGCGGGTCCTGGACGTGCTAGAGCGGGTCGATCTCGGGGACCTGCCCCCCGCATGTGTCGACCTGATCGTCGTCGACAATCGACCTGACGGACGCGTGCAGGCACTCTGCAAGCAATATGCGGCACTGCTGCCGATCGGACTCGTCTGCGTCGAGGAAACGCAGCCGGGCATCTCGTTCGCCCGCAATCGCGCGGTAGCCGAGGCACGTGCCCGTGGCGCCGACCTCGTGGCATTCCTCGATGACGACGACCTTCCCGAGCGCGACTGGCTGCGACAGTTGCTCGAGGTGCGACGTGTTACCAGTGCCGACTTCGTCTTCGGGTTCTGGCGGCTTCCGGCCGACCTGAAGCTCCCGACGTGGCTGCGCCAGACCCGGTATTTCAGGCCTCCCGATCCTCAGGCGCGCAACAGGTACGGGCTGCCGGCCTGGGCTGGTACCTACAACCTGCTGGTCTCCATGGCGGCGCTCGAACGCCTGTCGGGGCCGGACGGGCCGTTCCTGCCGGAGTTCGCGCACAGCAGCGGGGAGGACAGCGATCTGTTCATCCGGGCGCACCGCGCCGGGCTCAGCCATGCCTGCGCCCTGCAGTCGATCGTGGTGCGGACCTGGGAGCCGGAGCGACTGACCCTGCGCGGCATCCTACGGCGGGGTTTCGTGCTCGGCGGCGCTCGGGTGCATCTGGCCCGTGCCCACCAGCCGGCGACGCAAACGCGCCGGCTGGTCTGGTCGAGCTGGCGCAAGCTCGGCAAGTCGCTGCTGCAGTTGCCGCTGGCCATCACCAGCCGGGGCCGGCTCGTAGACCCGATGCTCGCCACGGCGCAGGCGCTGGGCGAGATCTATGCATGGACAGGGCAGCGCTACACCTACTATCTGCGCCGTCGCGGATGAGATCGGGAAGCGATGAATAACGTGCCGGCAGGTACAGGCGAGCCGAATGACGTGGGTCCGGGTGGTGCCCGTCCGCGGCGCCTTCCGCGTTGGCGCAAACGCATCAGCAAATGGTCGCATGCGATCGGCCAGGTGCTGCAGCTGGCGTCGCCCCGCCACCGGGCTCTGGTGATCGTCGGCACGTTCATCTCGAGCGTGCTCGACCTGATCGGCCTGACGATGATGGTACCGCTGATCATCGCCGCCACCGATCTCAAATCATCGAACAAGGGCATCGTCGTCGCCATGGGCAAGGCCCTGGCCTTCGTCGGACTGCCGTTCGAGCCGATGCCGATTCTCATCGTGATCATCGTCGGGCTGGCGCTCAAGGCATTGGTCGGCGTCCTGGTCACGCGCTATGTCGGTACCGTGGTGGCCAGGGTCACCCGTGACATGCGCATTCGGCTGATCCGCGGCCTGCTCGACGCGCGCTGGAGCTATTTCCTGCGCCAGCCGGTCGGGCGCCTCGCGTTTGCGATCGGACCCGAATCCGATGCCGCCGGCCAATGTTTCGATTCACTGTCCAAGCTACTGGCGGCGATGCTGCAGGTTTCCGTGTTCGTCACGATCCTGGCGCTGCTGTCCTGGCAGCTGATGGTGATCGCGATCGTGGCCACCATCGCCACCGCGCTCTGGTTCGGCGGCCTGGTCCGCCAGGCGCGTCAGGTGGCCAAGGAGCATCGCCATCTGGTCCGGCAGCGCTCGGCCAAGTTCACCGACGCCCTGATCGGCATCAAGCCGATCCGTGCCATGGGCCGTACGGACCGGTTCGCCCGGGTGTTCGAGGGCGAGGCCCGCGACATGGCCCGCAGCTCGCGCCAGCGCATTCTCAGTGCCGAGTATGCCGCCGACCTGCAGGAGCCGGTGATCGGCGCGGTGCTCGCGATCGGCTTCTATCTGGCCGTCACCAGGCTGCAGCTCGAGGTCCACGACCTCTTGATCATGTCGGTCCTGATGATCCGCACCATTGCAGCCCTGCTGCCGATGCAGCGTCAGGCGCAGCAGTTCATCCAGACCTACGACCAGTACCGCTCCCTGTGCAGCCTGCTGCAGGTCACCGAGAATGCCAAGGAGGTCTCGTCGGGCACGCTGACGCCGAGCCTGAACACGGCGCTACGGCTGGACGGTGTCTCGTTCGCCTATGCGGCCCGACCAGTACTCAAGGGCGTCGACCTGACGATCCCGACCGGAAAGATCACCGCATTGATCGGGCCATCCGGCGTCGGCAAGTCGACCATCGTCGATCTGCTGGTCGGGCTCTACCAACCCGATGCGGGTGCCGTCCGTGTGGACGAGCTTGATCTGCGCGAGATCGAGCTGACCGCATGGCGCCATGGCATCGGCTACGTCCCGCAGGAGGTGCTGCTGTTCCACGACAGCGTGCGCAACAACGTCACCCTGTTCGAGGAAGACGTTCTCCCTGAGACGGTGATCAAGGCGCTGCGGGCAGCGGGCGCCTGGGACTTCGTGGCCGACTTGCCCGAAAAGATGGAAACGGTGGTCGGCGAGCGCGGCAACCGCCTTTCGGGCGGCCAGCGCCAGCGCATCTCCATCGCCCGCGCCTTGCTGCACGAACCACGGTTGCTGATTCTGGACGAGGCCACGACCGGTCTCGATCAGGAGACCGAGCGGGCGATCTGCGCGCATGTGCGCGAGCTATGCGAGCGCACGGGGCTGACGGTGTTGGCCGTCTCGCACCAGACCGCGTGGCAGGAAGCGGCGCACCAAGTCTACCGGCTCGACGCTGGCAAGGCCGCGCTGTCGACGCCGCGGCGATTGCCAGGCCTCGCCGAATCGCGTGCTTCCTGAGCCCCGTCGCCGACGGTCGGTCGCCGACGTCCCGCCGCGGGGGCGAGCTTGAGCACGCCGGCTTTGTTTCGGGCCCTGAAGCTC
>JAPJRA010000598.1:0-1862 GCA_030824835.1 Geminicoccaceae bacterium
CCTCGGTCTTGCCGAAGCCGACATCGCCGCAGATCAGCCGGTCCATCGGCCGGCCGCTGCCCATGTCGGTGAGCACGGCCTCGATCGCGGCCAGCTGGTCCTCGGTCTCCTCGTAGGGGAAGCGCGCCGCGAACTCCTCGTAGACGCCGGGCGGCAGGTCCAGCACCGTGCCCTTGCGCAGGAGCCGCTCGGCCGCGATCTTGATCAGCTCGCCGGCCAGCTCGCGGATGCGCTCCTTGACCTTGGCCTTGCGGGTCTGCCAGCCGACGCCGCCCAGCCGGTCCAGCACCACCTCCTGGTCGGCATGGCCGTAGCGCGACAGCACGTCCAGGTTCTCGACCGGGACGAACAGCTTGTCGCCGCCATGGTAGATCAGCTTCAGGCAGTCGTGCGGGGCGCCCCCGATCTCGATCGTGACCAGCCCGTCGAAGCGGCCGATGCCGTGCTCGGCATGCACGACCGGGTCGCCCTCGCCCAGGGCGGCGATGTCCTGGATGAACTTGTCGACCGCCCGCCGCGTGCGCCGGGTCGTGGTCGTCAGCCGGTCGCCCAGCAGGTCGTGCTCGCCCAGCACATGGATGCCGGGCGCCGTGAAGCCGCGCTCGAGCGGCAGCACGGCGATGGCCGCCGCGCCGACATTGGCGACCTCGCTCCAGTGGTCGACGCGGGTCAGCGTGTCGAACCCGTGGTCGGCCAGTACCTGCCTCAGCCGCTCCAGCGTGCCCTCGCTGTAGGCGGCGAGCAGCGGCCGCTCGCCGGCGGCGACCAGGGCCTGCAGATGCGCCACGATGGCGTCGAACAGGTTGACCGAGCGGTCGGCCCGCTCGGCCGCGAAGTCGCGCGCGGCGTGGCCACCCAGATTGCGGACCTGGGCGAAGCCGCTGGGCGGCCGCGGCGGCGGGCCGAAGGTCGAGAACTGGAAGCGGTGATGCCGCTCCAGCGCCCGCTCGACGCCGCCCTCGTCGAGATAGAGCATCTCCGGCGGCAGCGCCCGATAGGGAGCCGTGCCGAAGCTGGTCCCGGCCAGGGGCGGTTGCAGCCGCGCCTCGTGGTGCTCGCCGATCTGGGCCGCCCTGGCCTTGATCGCATCCGGTGCCAGATGGTCGAGCCCGACCTCGCACTCGTCGTCGAGGTAGGCGGTCAGCGGCACCAGGTTCGGGTGGAACAGCGGCAGCCAGTGCTCCATGCCCGGAAAGCTGCGCCCGGCCTGGACCGCCTCCAGCAGTGGATCGCCGGTCACCGCCCCGAACTGCCGCAGATAGCCGGCCTTGAACCGCTCGATCGCGCGAGCGTCGAGCAGCACCTCGCTCACCGGCATCAGCTCGAGCTTGTCGACCTTGGCCAGCGAGCGCTGGGTCAGCGGATCGAAGCTGCGGATCGATTCCAGGGTCGAGCCGAAGAAGTCGAGCCGCACCGGCTGCTCGAGCCCGCTCGGGAAGACGTCGACGAGTCCGCCACGAACGGCATAGTCGCCGGCTTCCACGACGGCACTGGTACGGTGGTAGCCATTGCGCTCGAGATAGGCCAGGAGCGCGTCGCGATCGACCCGCGCCCCGCCACGGACCCGCAGATGGGCGCCACGGACCAGCTCCGGCGGCGGCACCTTCTGCACCAGCGCATTGGCCGAGGCCAGCACGAGGCGTGCCTTGCGCCCGGGGCCGGACGCCAGCCTGACCAGCGCCCGCAGCCGCTCGGCCATGATCGTGGCGTTGGGGGAGATCCGATCGTAGGGCAGGCAGTCCCACGCCGGCAGGGAGACGATCTCGACCTCGGGGGCGAAGAAGCGGACCGCCCTGGCCAGGAAGTCGGCGCGCGGCCAGGTACTTGGCGTCCAGGCCATCGTGCGCGTTGGCCAGCAGCAC
>JAPJRA010000598.1:1962-3334 GCA_030824835.1 Geminicoccaceae bacterium
GGCGCGCGGCCAGGTACTTGGCGTCCAGGCCATCGTGCGCGTTGGCCAGCAGCACGGCCCCCATCCGCGCCGGTGCAGCGGGCTCGACGGGCAGCTCGGACTCGACGACGGCAGCGTTGCCGGCCATGGTGCTCACGCGGTGGGCTCGAAGCGGCGCAACAGGGCGAAGACGTCGTTGTCGTGCCGGGCCGGCACCGGCTGGCGGCCATAGACCCAGGTCAGGACGTCCTCGTCGTTCTCGGCGACCAGTGCCTCGTAGCGGTCGAGCTGCTCCCCCTCGAGCGTCGCGAGATGGGCGTCGGCGAACTGCCCGAACAGCAGATCGCTCTCCTTCACGCCACGATAGCGGCTACGATGCGCCAGCCGCTTGCGCCGGACTTCCGCTGTGTCGCTCAAGGAACATCTCCTCCCGCTGCCATGACCATACCGGCTGCCGAGAACCGCGCTCTACCCCAAACCCGGTCGCCGGCCAAGATCGCGCCGGTCGTGGCCGATCTGCGCCCGACCGCGCTCAACCCGCTGTTCGCCGCAGTGACCGGGCTGCCCGGCGTCGGCCCGGCCGTCGCCGCCGCCACAGCACGCCTGCTGCGCCGTGCGGAGCCACGCTGCATCGACCTGCTGGCCCACCTGCCCAGCGACGCCATCGACCCGAGCCCACGCCCGAGCCTCGCCGGTGCGGCTCAGGGTGAGATGGTGACGCTGCTGGCCCAGATCGAGAGCCACCGTGCCGCGCCCGGCGGGGCGCGGGCACCACACCGCGTGCTGGCCACCGCCGCGGGCGAGCCGCTGGAGCTCACCTTCTTCGGCGCGCACACCGAGCATCTGGCGGCCCGCTTCGCGCCCGGCACCGCCGTCCTCGTCTACGGCCGGCTCGGCCGCTACGGTGACCGCTGGCAGATGACGCATCCCCAGCTGCTCGACCAGCGCCGCACGGAGGCCGGCTGGCTGCCCGTCTATTCCCTGGGCAAGGGCCTGGGGCAGCACCGCTTCCGCAGCATCCTGCGCGCCGCCCTAGAGCGCCTGCCCGAGCTGCCCGAGTGGCTTCCGGAGGATCTGCGCCGCGAGCATGGCTGGCCCGCCTGGGGCGACGCGATCCGCGCCCTCCACCACCCGGCCACGGCTGCGACCCTGGAGCCGGATTCGCCGCCGCGCCGACGGCTGGCGTTCGACGAGCTGCTGGCGAGCCAGCTCGCCTTGATGCTGGTCCGGCGGACGCGCTCGGGCCTTCCCGGCCGTGCGCTGGTGGGCGACGGCCGCCTTCGCGCCGGCCTGCTGGCCTCGCTGCCGTTTCCCCTGACGGCCTGCCAGGAGCGCGCGATCGGCGCCGTCGGCAGCGAGATGGCAGGATCGACGGCCATGCTCCGGCTGCTGC
>JAPJRA010000013.1 GCA_030824835.1 Geminicoccaceae bacterium
GATTCGTGGCGTACCGATTGGCGGCGCAGTCGGACAGGCTGCCACCGCTTCTGGGAAACAGCCCGACACCCAGACTGACGTTCGAGGACAGCGAGCGCAGCTTGCGTGGATTGGTGCCACTCATGTAGTTCAGCATGTTGCTCCAGTTGTCCCATGGCGCCCAGCCGGTCACCATCCCGAGCGGCGTGCCGCGCCATGCGGCGAACTTGTCGGCTTCGACGCCGTTGGCTCCGGACCGCCAGGTAGGTTCCGCCGAGACCGTCTGGGCTGTCAGGCAGAGCAGCATGAAGGCTGCCAATATCGCGCGCATCATCGGTTCCCCCGTCATAATGGAGCCGGTACATCTTCATGCACCTAAGTAGACCGACGGGCAGACTGGCTATTTCTTCCAGAAATTCATGAATAAAAAAGCCATTCTCTGAGGATATACTACTGTACGTATACAATAATTGGTTTGATATTAGGTAGAGCATACATCTTCAGATAATCAAGCTATCGGTGTATTTCATGGAAGCTTCTGAGCTGTACCATAATACTGTCAAAGCAATCGAACGCATCCATGGCGAATTTTCGTCAATACCCGCTTGCCTCGCGGCCGCCATCGGAAGCCGGTATTCGGACAAGGTAACTTCGGATCGGTGCTATCCCGCTCAGCGCACCACCGACCGTCGGCACGGATGCCGCATGGACCCGGTATGCTTGGCTCGTCCTCGTTGGGGAGGCGCGATGGAGCGGACTCTACTCGTCCGTCGCCCCATCCAGCGTCGCCCACCCCACCGGCCGGCCGGTCGCCGGCAGAGAGCTCGCCTCGCGCTGCCGCCGCAGCAGGTTCGCCTTGGCGATCATGTGCGCGGTGATCGGGGCGGTGAGGAACAGGAAAAGCGTGATCAGCAGCTCATGGAACGAGATATGCCCCTTCACGGCCCAGAAATAGAGCATTGACGCCAGCAGCAGACCGCCGGCGCCGAGAGTCGCGGCCTTGGTCGGGGCATGCAGGCGCTGGATCAGGGACGGCAGCTTGGCCAAGCCATACGAGCCCACCAGAAGGAAAAAGCTGCCCGCCAGGATCAGCAGGGCCACCATTAGCTGGAGCAGGAAGTCGATCATCGCGCTACTCGATCACATCGCCGCGTAGGATGTACTTGCACAAGGCCACCGTGGATACGAAGCCCAGCATGGCGATCAGGAGTGCCGCCTCGAAGTACATGTCGGTGCCCAGACCGATGCCGATCAGCACGATGAGCGCCACGGCATTGATCGACAGCGTGTCGAACGCCAGCACTCGATCGACGATGTCCGGCCCCAGTGCCATCCGGTATAGATTGAGCAGCATGGCCAGGCCCACGGCGATGCCGCCGATCGTCACCGCCACCTGGATCATGCGAAGATCTCCATCAGCCTGGCCTCGTAGCGGGTCTTGATCTCCGCCACGAGGGCGTCGGGATCGGGCACGTCGAGGCCGTGGACGAGAAGTGCCCCGCCGTCGGCGGAGAGCTCCGCACTGAGCGTGCCGGGGGTCATGGTGATGGTGCCGGCGAGCACCGTGATGGCTTCGGGCGAGGTGAGCTCCAGCGGGATGGTGACGTAGCGGGAACGCAGCTCGTCGCTCGGCACGAAGAGAACCAGCCGGGCCACCTGCAGATTGGCCACGACGATGTCGTAGAGCACCACCAGCACATACTCGACGACCTTGAGTGGACGGCCCACCCGTGGCCGGTCCGTCCAGAAGGCGGCGGTGCCGATCGGTATCAGCACGCCCATTACCAGCCCCATGACGAGCGATCCCGCGCTGATCTCGTTGGCCAGAGCCATCCAGACAAGCGTCAGGGTCAGGGTCAGCAGCGGGTGGGGAAGGACTGCGCGCATGGCCGTATCCTACCTTACCGCCAGCTGCGTACTGCTGCCGAGCACGGCCTCGATGTAGAGGGCCGGCTTGAACAGCTGCCGTGCCGTTGCGTCCATGCCCGTCATCGTCGGGCCGGCGAACAGTGCCAGCAGCACCGGTGCCGCGACCAGCGCGACGGTGGCGCATATTGCGGCCGTATCGTGCAGAGGGCGATCAGGCTCTGGTGTGCCGGGCTCGGCCTCGCACTTCCAGAAGACGATGCTGCCGGCACGGGCAAATCCCACCAAGGCGATCAGGCCGCCGACCAGCACCACTGCCCACAACCACGCCCATGCCGGCTGCCCGATGAGCGTCTCAAGGACCAGCAGCTTGCCGATGAAGCCCGATAGCGGCGGCAGCCCCACCGTGGCAATGGCCGCCAGGAAGAACAAGCCTGCCAACAGATCGAGCTGGGCGAAGCGCGGCGCCGCCGCCAGCCGGTCACCGGCACCGCCACGGCGGCGGGCGACCAGATCGGCCAACAGGAACAGCGCCCCACCGGCCAGCGTACTGTGGGCCATGTAGTAGAGGGCGGCAGCGGTGCTGGTCTCGGTGAACACGCCCACGGCCATCAGCAGCGTGCCGACAGATCCGATCAGCGCGTAGCTCGCGAGCGAGGTGAGGGTACGGCTGGCCAGCACCCCGATCATGCCCACGGCCAAGGTCACGGTTGCCGCTGGCAGGATGTAGGGCGCCGCGATCCATGCGGCGGCACCGGCGTCGCCGCCGAAAATCAGGATATAGACACGCAGGATGGCATAGACGCCGACCTTGGTCATGATGGCAAACAGGGCCGCCACCGGTGGCGAGGCGGCGCCGTAGGTACCTGGCAGCCACAAATGCAGCGGCACGAGAGCGCCCTTGATCGCAAAGACGATCAGCAGCAGGGCCGCACCCAGGCGCAGCAGCGCCTGATCGGCCTCGGGTACCATGGGTACCTTGAGTGCCAGGTCGGCCATGTTGAGCGTGCCGGTGACCGCATAGATCAGCCCGACGGCGAACAGGAACAGGGTCGAGCCGGCGAGGTTGATCGCCACGTATTTCAGGCCCTCGGTGATCCGCCGGGGCCCGGCGCCGTGCAGCATGAGGCCGTAGGAGGCGATCAGCAGCACCTCGAAGAAGACGAACAGGTTGAACAGGTCGCCGGTGAGGAAGGCCCCGTTGACACCCATGAGCTGGAACTGGAACAGCGCATGGAAGTGGCGTCCTCGCTTGTCCCAGCCGCTGGCGGCGTAGATCACCACCACCACGGCGAGGATCGCGGTCAGCAGCAGCATCAGCGCCGACAGCCGGTCCAGCACGAGAATGATGCCGAAGGGTGCGGGCCAGTTGCCCAGCGCGTAGGCGCGGGGCATGCCGTCCGAGGCGAGCCCGTACAGCCCGATGGCGATGGACAGCAGCGCCACCGAGGCCGCGATCGACAGGACGCGTTGCAGCACGATGTCGTGGCGAGCGGCGGTGATGATGAAGGGCGCCATCACCGCGGGCAGGATGACGGGCGCGATGAGCCAGTGGTTCAAGGGCCCTCCTCCGGGCGGCCGGCGAGGCCGTCGACATGATCCCGCCCGGTTTCGAGATAGCCACGCAAGGCCAGCACGACGAGCAGGGCGGTCATCCCGAAACCGATGACGATAGCGGTCAGCACCAGTGCCTGGGGCAGGGGATCGGTATAGGCGTCGGCGCTCTTGCTGATGATCGGCGGCAGATTGACCTCGAGCCGGCCCATGGCGAACAGGAACAGGTTGACGGCGTAGGACAGGAAGGTCAGGCCCAGCACCAGGGGGAAGGTCTGGGCGCGCAGTGCCAGGTAGATACCGACCGCGGTCAGCACCCCGACGCCGCTGGCGAGCAGCAGCTCCATCTCAGGTCTCCCGTGCTGCTGCGGGCAGGATGATGTCCATGGCCGTCTCGGGGCTCGTGACCGGCTCGGCCTTGCGACCAACCCGGGACAGGTTGGCCAATGTCAGCATCACCACGCCCACCACGGTGAGGAAGACGCCAAGGTCGAACGCCATCGCCGACGCGATCTCGACCTCGCCGATCAGCGGGATATGCACGTAGCCGTAATTGCTGGTGAGGAACGGCACATGGCCGAACCAAGCGCCGATACCCGTGATGCCCGCTACGAGCACGCCCCAGCCGATCAGCACGTGATAGTCGAAGCGCAGCTGATGCTCGGCCCAGGCGAAACCACTGGCCATGTACTGCATGATCAGGGCGATGCCGACGACCAACCCGGCGATGAAGCCCCCGCCCGGCATGTTGTGTCCACGCAGCATGATGAAAATGCCTACCGTCAACGCCAGCGGCAGCAGCACGCGGGTGGCCACGACCAGCATCAGCGGATGTCGGTCGCCGGCCTCCCGGCGGTGCGGCATCGACCCCAGCCGCCGGCCGGAAGCGCCGACCAGGGCGCTGTCGAGCAGCGCGAAGATCGTCAGGGCGGCGATCCCCAGCACGATGATCTCACCGAACGTGTCGTAGCCGCGGAAGTCGACGAGGATGACGTTGACGACATTGGTGCCGCCGCCGTCCGGCTTGGAATGGGCCAGGTGGTAGGTGGCGATGGTCTGGGCAAGGTCACGCGTGAGCACGGCGTAGAGGGCAAGGGCAATGCCCACCCCGCCCGCCGTAGCGATCCCCAGATCCCGCCAATGCCGAAACCGCGACGGCTCGTGCGGGGTCTTCTGCGGCAGGTAGTTGAGGGCGAGCAGCATCAGGATCGTGGTCACCACCTCGACCGAGAGCTGGGTCAGCGCCAGATCGGGTGCCGAGAAATAGACGAAGGTCAACGACACCACGAGGCCGACAATGCCCGTGAGCAGCAGCGCCAGCAGGCGATGCCGATGCCACGCACACACGGCCCCAGCGGCGGTCACCACCAGCAGCCACAGCACCATGGCCGGCATATTCGGGAGGATCATGCTCCGATCACCGCCGGCATGGCTGCCGCTCTGGAACGCCGTGACGCCGACCCCGAGCATGACCAGGATTGCCAGCAACAGGCCACGTTGCAGCGAGCCATTGTGGACGGCGTCGGTGAAGCTGCGCGCGGCATGTACCATGGCGTCGACCGCGGCCTCAAACATGTCCTTGGCCTCCGGTCGCCACCGGCGCAACCGGAAGGCACATACCGGATGATAGGCCAACAGCAGGAGGGCACCGCCCGCCACCGCCACGACGGTCATGAACAAGGCTGGGGTGAGGCCATGCCAAAGCGCCAAGTGATACTCTGGCAGCTGGCCGCCCGTCACAGCGTTGGCGGCGATGTCGACCAGCGGCTTGGCCAGGCCCGGCATGATGCCGATCAGGATCACGGGGACGACCAGCACGCCAACCGGCAGCCACATGCCGACCGGGGGATCGTGCGGATGATGGGGGTAATTGTCGCGGACGCGGCCGAGAAACACGCCGATGACGAACCGGAAGGCGTACGCCACCGAGAACAGCGAGCCGACCGTAGCCAGCACCGGGACGAGCCAAGCCTGGCCCAGATACTCGGTATGGGCCGCAGCCTCCAGCATCATCTCCTTGGAGAGGAAGCCGTTGAGCAGCGGCACGCCGGCCATCGACGCCGCGGCGAGCATGGCCAGCGTGCCCGTGATCGGCATCAACCACAGCAGCCCGCCCAGGCGGGTGGCGTCGCGGGTGCCGGTCTCGTGGTCGACGATGCCGGCGGACATGAACAGCGACGCCTTGAAGGTGGCGTGGTTCAGGATGTGGAAGACAGCAGCCACGGCGGCGATGGGCGTGCTCATGCCGAACAGCATGGTGATCAGGCCCAGATGGCTCACCGTCGAGAACGCGAGGAGTGCCTTGAGGTCGTCCTTGAACAGCGCGATCCAGGCGCCGATCACCAGGGTGACGAGCCCGGTGCCGGTGACGATCAGGAACCAGGGCTCGGTGCCCGAGAGCACGGGCCACAGCCGACCTAGCAGGAAGATGCCTGCCTTCACCATGGTGGCCGAATGCAGATAGGCCGACACCGGCGTCGGGGCCGCCATCGCGTGCGGCAGCCAGAAGTGGAACGGGAACTGGGCCGATTTGGTGAACGCGGCGCCCAGCACCAGCAGCAGGATCGGCACATAGAGCGGCGACGCCTTGATCTGCTCGCCGCGGGTCAAGATCTCGCTGAGCTCATAGGAGCCCGCGGCCTGACCCAGCAGCAGCATACCGGCGATCAGGGCAAGACCGCCGGCCCCGGTGACGACGAGGGCCATCCGCGCGCCCTCGCGGCCCGCCGCCAGGTGCCGCCAATAGCCGATGAGCAGGAACGAGGTGAGGCTGGTCAGCTCCCAGAACACGATGAGCACCAGCACATTGTCCGAAAGGACGATGCCCAGCATCGCTCCCTGGAACAGCAGCAGGTAGCTGTAGAAGCGACCGACCGGATCCTCGCGGCTGAGGTACCACCGCGCGTAGGTGATGATCAGTAGGCCGATGATCAGGATCAGGCAGGCGAAGAAGAACCCGTAACCGTCGACGAAGAGGTCCAGGCCCAGGCCGAGCTGTGGTACCCAGTCGATGTGGGCCACCACTGTCTCGCCGCGAAATACCGCCGCCGTGTTGCTCAGCAGCAGCGCCAACGAGGCGACGCTGACCGCTCCTGTGACCATGGCGCAGGTATTGCGTCCAGCCCGCATCATCAGCGGAGGCAGAATCGCACCGAGGAACGGCAGAAGGACAATCAGGGCAAGGCGCATCCAAGGTCCGCTGTTTTTTTGTGTTCGCCGCGTCCAGGCCGGTAGGTGGACCCGTCCCCTTTCCACAACTCTGATAGGCTGGTTCGCCCGGAGGTCAAACCTTATCGCGTCGCGCCGGGCCGTCAGAAGCCAAGCGCCAGGCCATCCTTGCGAGGATCGGAGCCGCCGATCAGCACGCCGCGCCGCCGGTCGATGACGATGGCTTGGCCGCCGCCCAGGGGCGAGGGCGCATCGACAACACGATGGCCACGCTGCATCAGGCCCAGCCGCGCGGCCCGACCGATTCCGGTCTCGGCCTGCAGGTCGCTCGGGTAGGACATGATCCGGGGCGCGTCCAACGCCTGCTGCGGGTCGAGTCCGTCATCGATCAGTCTCGTCAGCAGATGTGCCTGGCCGACCGGTTGGTAGTCACCCCCCATGACCCCGAAGCTGCACCACACATCGCCGTCCCTGAAGGCCAGGCCCGGGATGATTGTGTGCATCGGTCGCTTGCCCGGCGCCACGACGTTGGGATGCGCCGGATCAAGCCGGAATGACCTGCCCCGGCTGTGAAACAGCACGCCCGTATCGGGGCAGACCAGACCCGAGCCGAAGCCGTCATAGATCGAATTGATCAGCGAGACCGCGTTGAGGTCGCGATCCACCACCGTCAGGTAGACCGTGTCGGGGTGAGGCTCAAGCAGGGGCGGTGGCAGATCGGTCATGGCACGGTCGGGATCGATCCGCTCGGCCAAGCTCTTGGCGTAGGTCTTGTCCAGCAGGCGTGCCGTCGGGACATCCACGTGCACAGGATCGGCCAGAACCGCGTCCCGATCGCGGAATGCCAGCCGTGTGGCCTCCGCCAGCACATGCAGGCGGGACGCGGTATCCCGCCCAAGCTGGCGCATGTCGAACCGCTCGAGGATGTTGAGCAGCAGCAGGACGACGATGCCCTGCCCATTAGGCGGGCACTCATAAACCGTGGTATCGCGGTAGAGGGAATGGATCGCTGGGACGAACTCGGCCGTGGCGGCTGCGAAATCGGCCTCGGTATGCACACCGCCGAATGCGCGCAGCGAGGCCGCCATGCGCTGGGCCAGTTCACCTTCGTAGAACGCGCGGGCACCGCCTTCCGCGATCCGGCGCAACGTCCGCGCCAGTGCTGGGAAGCGCATGACGCGACCTTCTTCCGGCGCACGACCGCCGGGCAGGTAGTAGTCACGTCCGCCGTCGCTGCGCTCCAGCACGTCCAGCTGGCGGCTCCAGTCGAATGCCACCCTTGGCGTCACCGGGAAGCCGCCCTCGGCGTAGCCGATGGCGGGCCGCAGCAGCTCGGCCAGGTCGCGTGTGCCGTACGCCTCCAGAATGGCCGCCCAGCCGGCTACCGCCCCGGGCACGGTGACCGCGTGGGGGCTACCGGCATCCAACGTCGTGATCCCGCGGCCGACCAACGTCTCCGGGGTCAGCGCCAGGGGGCTTCGTCCCGAGCCGTTCAAGGCCACCACGCCACCCGATGCGGGGGCGAGCAGCACAAAGCAGTCGCCGCCGATCCCTGTCATGCCCGGCTCGACGACCGCCTGTACGGCGGCGGCGGCGATCGCCGCGTCGACGGCATTGCCGCCGTCTCGCAGCACGTCCAAGGCGGCCAGGGTCGCCAGTGGATGCGACGTTGCCGCCATGCCCTGCTGACCATAGGCCGTCGAGCGGCCCGGTAGCTCGAAATCGCGCATTGGAAACTCCTTAGACCCCGCGCCGTCGGGTGCGACCCTAGCGGAATATGCCAAGCGCAGGCGAGAGCGGAAGTCCCGAGGTCGCTGCGGAACTCGGACCACAGACCTGGCCGGGGTGAAGAACCGGCAGCGCAACAGAGGATCTCTGCAAGATATCTCCTAATAATAATTGAAAAATGTCGACGTAACTGATTTAAATTGGCAACATGGATAAAATAAAAAAGAAACCGATCTTCATATCAAGTCTAAATTAACTGTATGCATGTCTATGACGTCTTATAGACTCGGTCGAATAATTCGAGAAATCGACAGACCGTGCGTTTGCTGCTGTGGCACTCGGCGGCGTTGCTTGATAGCGGCGTGCCCATGGGTAAATGCAAGTGCTTCAGCTCTGGCGAGAAACAGATCGCAGAGGAAACAAGCAGTGCAAACCGGGGTCGACGTTCGTCCATCACCATCCGCGTCAGCTCTGGCGCGGAAGATCGTCATCGGTGCCCTGTGCATCGGGGCGCTGGCTCTCGTGTCACCCATCGCTTCAACCGCAGCCATGGCCGATCAGGGTCTGGAGGGCCAAGAAGCCGTCGCGGCCGCGACCGACACGAGCGCCGAGCTGGAGAACAGCGTCGCGAGCGAGGCGGTGGCCGGCGTCACGCCGCAGGCCGTGGTGCGCAGCGCCTGCTTGCTGCCGTTCTTCAAGGTCACCTATCCGATATTCCTGAACGGCAAGGGCATTTTCCGCTTCGTGACGACGCCGAGGGCGCCGCCGAAAGGCTTCAACGTCGTGATGACGCTGAAATTTCCCGGGCTCAGCAGGAAGGTGAACAATTTTGGACCGGGCAAGGCCGAGACGTTCAACGTCAGGAAGACCTTTTCCGCCAAAGTCAACGGCAAGGTCACCATCTCGGGCGTCGACGGCTCCTATGGCTGCTTCGTTTTGAAGATCACGCCGTAACGCGGTGGCGCCGCGCGACCGGCGCCCCACCCCAGACCGCCGGCAACGGTCGGCTGGTCACCCGCGATGATAGGGGTGGCCGGCCAGGATCGTGGTCGCACGATAGAGCTGCTCGGCGAGCATCACGCGGACCAGACGGTGCGGCCACGTCAATCGGCCAAAGGCGATGCTGGCATCGGCCGCGGTCACGAGGTCGGGCGCCAGCCCGTCCGGGCCGCCGATCAGGAACGCCGCGGTCCGGCGGCCGCTGTCGCGCCACCTGCCGAGCTGACCGGCGAACTCCTCGCTCGAAGGATCCCGGCCGCGTTCATCCAGGGCCACGAGGGCGGCGCCGGCGGGCACCGCGCCGCGTAGCAGGCTGGCTTCGGCTTCCTTGCGGCGCTCTGGGGGGACGTTGCCGCGCGGCTGCACCTCGATCAGCCGGATCGGCCACGGACAGCGGCGGACATAGTCCGCAAAGAGGCTGTCGACCGGTGCGTCGCGACTGCGGCCCACCGCCACGACGAGCAGCTCCAAGCCGGCTCAGCCGGATGCCGCAGCCCGTCGCGGCGGCGCCACCGACCAGAGCTTCTCGATGTCGTAGAAGGACCGGGTCTCGGCGCGGAACAGGTGGACCAGAATGTCCCCGGCGTCGATCAGGATCCAGGTGCTGGCGGCATCCTCGAGGCCTTCGGCCTGCACGTAGGAATGACCGGAGGCCTTGACGCGCTCGATCAGCTTCTCGGCCATGGACGCGATATGGCGCTGCGACGTTCCGGTGGCCACGACCATGAACTCGGCAAGCGTGGTCTTGCCGGCAAGATCGATGACCGCAGGATCGAGTGCCTTGTCGTCGTCGAGCGAGGCCAACACGACTTGCAGCAACGGGCTCGGTGGATTGGCCGGCTCCGGCACGGTGCCGGTCGGTTCGGGCTCGGTAATGGTCCAGTCTCCTGTGCCGGTCTCAGCCACCGCCGGCCTCGGTGCGTGCCCGGATAGCGGTCGCGGAGGCCGGGTGTGGACGCAGCCGGACAAAAGTCCAGGCTGGCAACGGACTGCCGACCAGCGTCCCGGCCTGTTGCTCCGGTACTCTCGCCGCACCAAACCCCCGCGCCACTGGTCCTGCCAGCGCAGCATAAGAATAGGGTTGCCGCTCGAAAACCGCAACTGGGCATGCGGCCAGGATATGCCGCCAGTGCCGCCAACGGGGCAATTGCGCGAGATTGTCGGCACCCATGAGCCAGACGAACCGATGGTCTGGCCACGCTGCCAGCCGTCGTAGCGTGTCCGCCGTGTAGCGTGTGCCGAGGCGGGCTTCCAATGTCAGCACCCGGATGCGCGGATGACGTGCGAGGTCAGCGGCCAGCGCAACCCGCCTTGCCATGGGTGCCATGCCGGCGGTGGTCTTGAGCGGGTTCTGCGGCGACACCAGCCACCAGATCTGATCCAGCCCCAGCCGTTTGAACGCCTCCAGGCTGATATAGCGATGACCCGCGTGGGCCGGATTGAACGAGCCTCCGAGGAGACCAACCCGCAGCCGCTTCCGCCCCGCCTCCACGGGTTGGAGGTCATCGGTTGGGACGAGGCGTGCGACCGGGCGGCGTAACATCCTGGGCTCGCACAGCGCAGTCATGGGCTGCGCTGCGGGCACATCGCCCGGGTGATGCGTGGGACAGATGCAATACTCGTCGCGGCTGACGACACAGTAACGAAACACGACGGCCACATGTTTGCGCGGTCGCCGGTGATCGGCGCCAACGACTTGAAATGTAAAGGATAGTCAGTCATGTCGAGCAAGATCCTCGCATTGCGTGCCCATGCTCGTTGGGCTTCGCTCGTGGCGTTGACCGCCGTGGCCGTAGCGACAATGCCGTCGGCTGCCGGTGCCGCCGGCAAGGAGGCCCAGGTTCTGAAGGGCGAGGGGAACAACTCGACCGTCAAGCTGCCGGCCAAGTCGCTCGGCCCCGAGAGCTTCAAGGAACTCGCCAACGGGGCCGAGACCGAGGCAACCGGCGGTGTCACACCCATGGCGGTCACCCGCGCCGCCTGCATTCTGCCTTTCAGCAAGGTGAAGTATCCGATCAGCCTCAATGGCAAAGGCATCTTCGCGTTCACCACGACACCATCGCGCAAGTTCGATGTGGTGATGACGATCGATTTCCCCGGCCTTCATAAGCGGGTGGATAACTACTATGCGGGCGGTATCGAGCGCTACCTGGTCAAGAAGAACTTCACCGCGAGGGTCAACGGCAAGGTTACGATCTCTGGTTTCGGCAACTCCTACGGCTGCTTTGTGCTGAAGGTCACCCCCTGACGCCGGCCTGGCTCCGCTGCACCGACGAGCTGGCCAGAGCTGGCCCATCAACCGGGCCGGGTCTGGCCGGTGCCCCGCACCACATACTTGTAGCTGGTGAGCTGCTCGACGCCGACCGGCCCACGGGCATGGAGCCGGCCGGTTGCGATGCCGATCTCCGCACCCATGCCGAACTCGCCGCCATCGGCAAACTGAGTGCTGGCATTGTGGATGACGATGGCACTGTCGACCTCGCGCAGGAACCGGCCCGCCGCATCGCCGTCGGCCGCGACGATCGCGTCGGTGTGGTGCGAACCGTAGTGGTTGACGTGAGCGATGGCCTCGTCGAGCCCAGCCACCGTCTTCACCGCCAGGACAGCATCGAGATACTCGGTGTACCAATCCTGCTCGGTGGCTGCCGCAGCGTGAGGCTCGAGCCGTCGCACCACGTCGTCGCCACGGATCGCGCAGCCGGCAGCGATCAGAGCCTGCAGAATAGGCGGCAGCAGACGCTCTGCGGCGTCGCGGTCGACCAGCAGCGTCTCCGTTGCGCCGCATACTCCGGTCCGCCGCATCTTGCCATTGACGGCGAGCTCGACGGCCATGGTGGAATCGGCCGTGCCGTGCACGTACAGATGGCAGTTGCCTTCGAGATGCGCCAATACCGGCACCCGGCTCTCGGCCAGGACCCGCTCTATCAGCGAGCGGCCGCCCCGGGGCACGATGACGTCGATATGCTCGCTCATCCGCAGCAGCATCCCGACAGCGGCACGGTCGGTGGTCGGCACGAGTTGGATCGCCGTCGATGGCAGGTCAGCCACCGAGAGGCCGTGCGCCAGCGCGGCGCCGATCGCCTGCGCGGAATGGAAGCTTTCCGAGCCGCCCCGCAACACGGCAGCGTTGCCGGCCTTGAGGCACAAGGCACCGGCATCGGCGGTGACGTTCGGACGGCTTTCATAGATGATCCCGATGACGCCCAGGGGGACGCGTACCCTGGCGATGTCCAGCCCGTTCGGCTGGCTCCAGCGGGCGAGCTCGGTGCCGATCGGGTCGTCCAGCGCGGCGATCGTCTCCAGGCCTACGGCCATGGCTTCGACGCGCTTGGGATCGAGCTGCAGTCGATCGAGCATGGCGCCGGCCAGGTTTTTGGCGCGGGCAGCCGCCATGTCGCGGGCGTTGGCCGCCAGGATAGTGGATGCACCGTCACGCAACGCCGCAGCCGCGGCCCGAAGGGCCGTGTCCTTGGCTGACCGTGGCGCCTGGGCCAGTATTTGCGCCGCAGCCCTGGCCGCATCGCCCAGGGCCTGCATTTCCTTCTCGAGCTCGACTTTCAATACGGTCGCCATCATCGATCGTCCCATGCCGCCATGCTGCAGCGGGCCTGGATGTAGCAAAGGCCCGCCCTAGGGCCAAGCGCTTCACCGGCGGGCCAGCTCTTCGTTGGGCTGTCGCCGGGTCGATCCTTCGGGGTCGCACCGCGTTTGTTGCGCATCTTGATAAGGCAAGCGGGCAAGCTATGACCAATCATAGGGCCGGTGCATGGCTCTGTGGGTTCTGGAGGGCGCATGCTGGGAAATACGACGGAACGCTGGGGCAGTCTGCAGATCGCGTTGCACTGGACGGTGGCAGCCCTGATCCTGATCCAGGTCCCCGCGGGATGGGGCATGGTGCTTTCCGGGCCGGGGCCCACGCAGGACCTGCTCTATGCCGTGCACAAGAACGTGGGCCTGATCGTCCTTATCCTGGCCTGCATCCGCCTGGTCTGGCGCCTGCGGCATCCCGTGCCTTACCTGCCGGCGGACCTCGCTCCCTGGCAGTCGGGCGCGGCGCGGGCCACACACTTCCTGCTCTATCTGCTGTTGTTTCTCATGCCGCTGACCGGCTTTCTGTACACCACGCTGAGCGGCTATCCGGTGCCGTTCCTGATGGTTTGGGAATTGTCCCAGTATGTCCCAGTGAACAAGCCCCTTGGGGAGCTGTTCAAGGTGGCCCACCTGACGCTGCAGTGGCTACTTTATGCGACCGTGATACTGCATGTGGCGGGAGCGCTGCAGCATCATTTCGTGCGCAAGGACGGCGTGCTGCGCCGGATGCTGTCGTCGCGAGCGGCGTCTCTGGTCTAGGTGCCAGCCTCCTGACCCGTCCGAGCAAGCGGATGCACGCTCGGACGGGCCGAGGACTCGCGGGCTGGCGCGTCCGCATTCGCTCAGCGAAACCAGCCGCGAACGGCACGCTCGACCTCGCTACGGTTGATCCCGAGATCGTGAAGCGTCCGATCATCCTGTTGCCTCAGGAAGCTGATCTCGCGCCTGGTGCGGTACTCGCGCACGACGGCTGCGGCTAGTCCGTGGAAGAATCGAGACAAGCCGGTGGCTACTCGGCTTTTCGAGCCGGCAGCCAGAAGCAGGGCAGACATGTTGGTCTCCTATCGACGCAGCAAGGACGCAATTGCCCTCGCGCTGGTAGGAGCATGGCCGCAACCGGTTTCGAGCCGATGTCATCGCGGCTGCCGTCTGTTTCAATTTCGTTGCGGTGTCCGCGCCAACCTACCGGTCGGTGTGACCCAGGTCGCGGTTCGGATCGAGCTGGTCCCGGATACGCTGCTTCAGTGCCTTGGCGTCGGGAAAACCCCCATCGCGCCGGCGTTCCCAGATGGAGATGTCGTCGTAGCGGATCTCGAAAGCGCCACCGGTGCCGGGTAGGAGGGCGACCTCCCCCAAATCCTCGGCGAAAGTGGTGAGCAGCTCCTGCGCCATCCAGGCCGCGCGCAGTAGCCAATTGCATTGACGACAGTAGAGGATGGTTACCCGGGGCTTGCTCATCGCTGAAGTCCAGGCGCCAAAAGCATCGTGCGGTGCTGCCTGCGCACGAGGTGCGGCCTCTCGCGCTCGCCCATGAACGCGCGAGGCCGGCACGATAGGGCGAGCTTAGGTCCTGATCCCGTAGAGTTTGGTGATATTGTCGAGACCGGCCTGATAGACCTCCTGGACGGTCTTCACGACGTCGTTCTCGTTGCCAGTCTTGACGTTGAAATCACTCGACCACTCGACGGTGCTGGTTCCATCGCCGTTGTCCTTGACCCGAATCTCCGAGAAGTAGTCGCTGATCGGCAAGGGACTCTCAAGAATGGAATAGCGGTACAGGCGCTCGGTCGGGCTGATCTCCTCAAGCCGCTCGACCAGCTTTGCTCCACCGATGAGTTGCAGCGTCCGGATGGAGCCCTTGTTCTCGCCCTCGGACTCCACCTTTTCCATCATCGGATGCCATTTGCCGATCGCGGCGAAGGATCCCATTGCCTGCCAGAGCTTGTCGGCGTTCATGGCCACTGGCGTGGACATGGTGACTTTGGGCATCACTGAACCTCCCTTGGCGGCTGGCTGTGGCCAGCGTTCTTCCAGCGCACGGCTAAGACCCTTCTCCATCCGTGGCAAGCGGCCTGTTAGCACACGCCGTCGTACTCGTTTCCGATTGCAGATGAATGGTCTAGGCTAACCAACAACAGAGTTGTCGAAAAGAGCCCAGCATGCCCAAAAATACCTTGGCCCTTGCCGCCGATCATGCCGGCTTCGAGCTGAAGAACGCGCTCAAGGCGGTGCTGGAGAAGCTTGCGGTCGACATGCTGGATCTGGGTACTCACGACGGGGCGTCCGTCGACTATCCGGACATGGCGGGTGCTCTGGCAGCGGCGTTGGGCGAGGGTCGCGCCGGTCGGGGAGTCCTGGTCTGCGGCACCGGGATCGGAATCAGCATCGCGGCCAACCGCCACCGACATGTTCGAGCCGCATTGTGCCATGATGTCACGACCGCGCGGCTGGCGCGGCAACACAACGACGCCAACGTCCTGGTCCTCGGTGCCCGCACCATCGGCACGGAGGTGGCGGTCGACTGCGTCGCCGCCTTCCTGGAAACGGGTTTCGAGGGCGGCCGACATCAGCGGCGTGTCGACAAGCTGGGTTGACCGGCCCCTGTCGCAAATTGTGGCCGCTGCTATAGTCCGGCGCCCCGGACGGGGAGTTGACGGTCCCGGAGTCCTTGATGCGTTGCCCATTTTGCGGGTCGGAAGACACCCAGGTAAAGGATTCCCGACCGGTTGACGATGCGTCGGCGATCCGGCGGCGGCGACAGTGCCCCGACTGCGGCGCCCGCTTCACGACCTTCGAACGGGTGCAGTTGCGTGATTTACTGGTGGTCAAGAAGGATGGAAGGCGAGCGCCGTTCGATCGAGACAAGCTCGCGCGCTCCATTCGCATCGCAACCCGCAAGCGCGGCATCGGCGAGGAGCAGATCGAGCGCATCATCAACGGGATCGTGCGTCGGATCGAGACCAGCGGCGAAACCGAGGTTCCGTCGACGAGGATCGGCGAACTGGCCATGGAGAGCTTGGCGAAGCTCGACGAGGTTGCCTATGTGCGGTTCGCGTCGGTCTACCGCGACTTCGCAACCTTGCGCGACTTCGAGGAATTCATCCGCCATCTGCCGGAAGATCATGACGCCTAGCCGCCTTCCTGCCCCGAGACGGTCGTGACCCAGGAGTCGGATCGGCGGTTCATGGCCATGGCGTTGGCTCTGGCCGAGCGTGGCCTGGGCAATGTGTGGCCAAACCCGGCCGTGGGTTGCGTCCTGGTCAAGGATGGCCGGGTCGTTGGCCGGGGTTGGACGCAACCCGGCGGACGACCCCACGCCGAGACTGAGGCCATCGCCCGCGCTGGCGCCGACGCTCGCGGCAGCACCGCCTACGTAACGTTGGAGCCGTGCAACCACCATGGCCGCACGCCTCCATGCGTCGACGCCATGTTGGAGGCCGGCATAGCACGCACAGTCATTGCCGCTGTCGACCCCGACCCACGCGTGAACGGCATGGGCATCTCCCGGCTGCGCGCGGCCGGCATGTCGGTGGTCGTCGGCTGTCGTGAGATCGAGGCCTGCCGCTTGAACACCGGCTTCTTCCTGCGCATGCAGCATCGACGGCCGTTGGTGGCGCTCAAGCTGGCGACCAGTTCCGATGGGCGGATCGCCACGGTCTCGGGCGACAGTCAGTGGATCACCGGTGCGGCGGCGCGCGCTGAAGGGCACCGTCTGCGCCTGCGCCACGACGCGATCCTGGTCGGGAGCGGCACGGCCCTGGCCGACGATCCGATGCTCACCTGCCGACTACCTGGACTTGCCGGCTGCTCGCCCGTGCGCGTCGTGCTCGACCGCCGTCTGCGCCTCGGTGCCGATAGCCGTCTGGCCCGGTCGGCCCGGGACCTGCCAGTCTGGCTGTTTACCAGTGCGGCGGACGGCGCCCGCGCCGCGGAGCTGCGGGCGGCAGGGGTGATGGTGGTCCAGCTACGCGAAACCGGCTCCGGCCCCGTGCTGCGCGAGATGTTGGCGACGCTGGCGGAGCAGGGTATCACGCGCCTCCTGGTCGAAGGTGGTGCCACCCTGGCGACCGCCTTCCTGCGTGAATGTCGTGTCGACAGGCTCTATCAGTTCGAGGCTCCGATGCTGATCGGCGCCGACGGCGTGCCCGCGACCCACGCACTGGACGTAATCCGGCTGCAGGACGCGGCCCGGTGGCGTCGGGTCGAGGAGCGCTTGCTCGGTGCCGACCGACTGGGCGTGCTCGAGCCGCTGCCGAACGCGGGGTGAGAGCGAATGTTCACAGGTATCATCAGCCATGTCGGCGAGATCGCGGCCGTTCGGGAGATCCCGGGGGGACGTGAGCTTGTCGTTGCCAGCGCTCTGCCGCTGGCCGCCATCGACCTCGGCGCGTCGGTTGCCCATGCCGGAATCTGCCTCACGGTGGTGGCCAAGGACGGAGCGACCCATACGGTCCAGGCCTCCCATGAGACGCTGGCACGGACCAGCCTCGGCACTTGGCGCCAGGGTCATCGGCTCAATCTCGAGCAGTCGCTTCGGCTGGGTGACGAGCTGGGCGGGCATCTGGTTTTCGGCCACGTCGACGCCGTGGGCGAGATCGCCCGGATCACCCCGGACGGCGAGTATTATCGGCTTGAGATTCTGGCGCCGGCCGCGCTGGCGCCGCTGTTTGCCGTCAAGGGCTCGATCGCAGTCGACGGGATCTCGTTGACCGTCAACGAGGCTGGACCAGATCGCTTTGCCGTCACCATCATCCCGCATACCTGGACGCATACGACGCTGGGTGACCGCCGGGTGCGTGACCCGGTGAACCTCGAGGTCGACATGCTGGCTCGCTACGTCGCGCGGCAGCTCGCTTTCGCGCCGAAGGCTTGAGCGGAGCCCGGAACCGCCTACCTCTGGAGCGGTCCGCTACACACTGAGGAGTTCGTTCGATGGCCGGAGTCGGGGCTGATGCCGACGTGCCCCGTTTGCCGGGCGTGAAGATCTTGGTCGTCGAAGCTCGGTTTTATGCCCAGATCAACGATCTGCTCGTCGGTGGGGCGCAGGCAGTGCTGAGGACGTCCGGAGCCGAGGTGGTGCACGCGGTGGTTCCGGGCGCACTGGAAATCCCGGCGGCCATCGCCATGGCCCACGCCGCGGGGCAATTTGATGGCTATGTGGCGCTGGGGTGCGTGATCCGCGGCGAGACCACGCATTACGAGCTGGTTTCCGGGGAAAGCTGCCGTGGCCTCATGGAGCTGAGCGTCCGCGAGCGATTGGCCATCGGCAACGGCATTCTGACGGTGGAGAACGAGGTCCAGGCTCTGGAGCGGGCCGACCCATCTCGACAGGACAAGGGCGGCGGCGCGGCCGCCGCCGCATTGGCGCTGGTGGCATGGCGCCGCCGGCTGGCAGAGAACGTCTTATGAGCCGCCCGGGTGTGAAGCCGGTTCTAAATCGCCGCCGGGCCGCGCGCTTCGCCGCCGTGCAGGCGCTCTATCAGATCGATCTCCTCGGCGAGCGGCCCGAGGT
>JAPJRA010000599.1 GCA_030824835.1 Geminicoccaceae bacterium
GGCCTCGAGGTCGATCTTGAGGACACTGCGGTGGGTGGCCGTCGGTGCGCCGACAAAGGCCACGGTGGGCGCGCCGTCCGGGGCCACGTCGATTTGCCAGCGGGCGATCTCACGGCCGCCGCCGTCCAGGACCGCGAGCGGCGCCGAACTGTCCATGGTGAGCTTGGCCTCGCCACTGCCCGGCCCCAGAGCCTGCAGGGCGACCGTCCGCTCGCCTGCCACGACCGTCGCGCTCGTCTCGTCGGCCAGATGGTGGGCCTGTACCCGCGCTTCGCTACCGGCGGGCACGGCCAATGCGGCGACACCGTGGGTCTGCTCGCTCACCAGCGGCGCCCGGCGCGTGTAGGCCGGCGGGGTGATCCACAGGTCGACGGCGGGCGGCAGGCTCGCCACGGCGGCACGGCCCGCGAAGCTGAAGCCGCTGGCAAGACGCTGGCCGACCTCGCCACGGCCGTGGACCAGCGCCACGACCAGCAGCAGCAGCAGAGCGGCGCGTAGCGCCCAGGGGTCGCGGCGTGGCAGGTCCGATCGCGGCGGTGCGAGCCGCAGTCTCTCGAGGCTGTCGATCAGGCGTTGGCGATGCAGCGCCCAGAGCCGACGGGTTGCCGGATCGACGAAGTCGCCGGGCAGCGTATCGTCGAGCGCGCGCAGCGGCTGATGCGTGACCCCGCTGTCCTGCTCGAGGCGGGCGAGCCCGGCATCGCGCCCGACAACGCGCAGCGCCAGGCGTGCGCGCCACAGGGTCCAGCCGAGCAGCCCGAGAAACATCGCGAGCAGCGGCACATGCAACCAGAGCGGCAGGCTCAACCAAAGCCCGAACAAGGAAAGGACGACGAAACTGCCGATGACCGCGAGACTGGGCCACAAGGCCGGCCACATGCGCTCGAAACTGACGACCAGCCGGGCCAGCAGCAGTCGGATCCGAAAGCTGCGGGTCTGGCGCGGGTCGCCGTCGCTCATCTGTCCGTTTCCCTCAGTCGGTGAGCCAGTCCGGTATCCGTTCGTCGGCAAACTGCAGCTCGGGTGGGCGGCTGGGCTTGATCACCGCGAACCGCTCCCCGTCGACCAGCACCTCGGCAGCGCTGGGGCGCGAATTGTAGGCCGAGGCCATCACCGCACCATAGGCCCCGGCACCCGTGATGGCCACCAGATCGCCCGCGCCGAGATCGGGCAGCATCCGGTCGCGGCCGAGCACGTCGCTGCTCTCGCAGATGGGCCCGACCACATCCATGGGCACCAGCGCCTCGCCCGGCTCGGGTTGCGCCACCGGCAGGACCGGATGGTGCGCGCCGTACATGGCCGGCCGCAGCAGGACATGCATTCCGGAGTCCAGCACCAGAAACCGACGCCCGGCCGCTTCCTTGAGATAGATCACCGACGACAGAAGAACACCCGCCTCGGCCACCAAGGAGCGGCCCGGCTCGAACAGCAGCTCGCAGTCCAGGCCCGCGGTCAGCCGGTGCACCATGGCGGCGAAGGCCGGCGCCTCGATGCGCGGCTCGTCTTGATACTGCACGCCGAAGCCGCCGCCGAAGTCGAGCCGGCGCAGCGGAATGCCGCCGGCCCGCAGGCTCGTGAACAGCTCGATGGCACGCCGATAGGCCGCCTCGAACGGCTCCAGCCGGCTGATCTGCGAGCCGATGTGCAGATGCACGCCGACGGGCTCGACGCCGTCCAGCTGCGCCGCCAGGGCGAAGACGCCGGCGGCCTCATCCCAGGGGATGCCGAACTTGTCGTTCTTGCGGCCGGTGCTGATCTTCTCATGGGTGCCCGCATCCACATCCGGGTTGATGCGCAGCGCCACGGGCGCCGTGCGGCCCATGGCGGCGGCGAGCTCGCCGATGCGGCGCAGCTCCTGGGCCGATTCAACGTTGAACTGCAGGATGCCTTCGGCGAGCGCCATGCGGATCTCGTCGTCGGTCTTGGCGATGCCGGCATAGACGATCCGCTGCGGCGCCACGCCCGCGGCCAGGGCGCGCGCGACCTCGCCGCCGGAGACCGTGTCAGCGCCCATCCCGGCCTGGGCGAAGAGACGGATGACGGCGAGGTTGCTGTTGGCCTTGACGGCGAAGCAGAACAGCACCCGCTCCCCGCGGAACGCGTCAAGGAAACCCTGGGCGCGGGCGCGCATGGCGCCGGCCGAATAGACGTAGGTGGGCGTGCCCACCACGGCGGCGATATCGGCCAGCGCCACCTCTTCGGCGTGCAGTGTGCCCTGGTGGTAGTGAAACGCACTCATTCCGAGGTCGCCGGCGGCGGGGGCTCGGGCTTAGGGCGCTCCGGCGGGCCTTTCTTGCCGCACGCGGCGAGACCGATCACGAGGGCGGCCATGATGGCAAGCTGGCGGGCGGCGTTCATGGACATGACCCAATTCTAAGGGAGGCGCGCCGGCGCCGCAAACGTGATCGCGGGTAGCGGGCTCGGGCAGGGGCTCAGGGCTTGGCCTTGGCCGCCAGCGAGTCGAGCCCACTCTGATAGATGCCTTCGATCACACCGATCGCGTCGGCGTCCGGAGCACCCTTGGCGTCGAACTCGCCGCTCCAGACAATGGTGGTGCCGCCTTCGTCCTCGACCTCGATGGTCGATTCGTAGTTGGCCACCGGCAGCGGGCTCTCGATGATCTTGTAGGTGTAGCTCATGCCGTCCTCGTCCCGCTCGACCAGCTCCTCGACGATCTCGCCGCCGCCCTTGAGCGAGAGGGTGCGCATGGTCTTGCCGTCCTTCTCGCCCAGCACGCAGGCCTCGATCGCCGGGTGCCACCCACCGATGGCGCAGAAATCGCCGATGGCCGCCCAGGCCTGGGCCGGGGTGGCATCGACGATGACCTGCTTGTCGACCTCGAGCGCCAGGGCCGGGCTGGCGACGAGGACAGTGAGCGCCGTCGCCGCAAGGTTGCGAAGGGTGCGCATAGGGTTTCTCCTCCCTGAGTTCTTCTGGACGCGGATGGTTGCCGCGCCGCCCCGGCCGCGGTCAAGGTGAACCGTCGGCTCAGGCCGGCAGAAAGCGCGCTTCCGCGGCGGCAACGGCTTCGAGCACCCGCTCGGGTGCCGTCCCGCCGACGCTGCGCCGGCTGGCGACCGAGCGGTCGACGCCCAGCACGTCCAGCGCGCCGGCCTCGACGCGCGGGTCGACGCCCTGCAGCTCCTCGAGTGTCAGCGCCTCCAGCCCGCAACCCTTGCCTTCGGCAAGCTTGACCGAGCGGGCCGCGATGCCGTGCGCCTCGCGGAACGGCACGCCGCGGCCGGCGTCGGTTTCACCATCGCCACCGATCTCGCCGACTGGCTGGTGCGCGAGCGCGGCGTGCATCCGCTCCCGGTTGACGGTGATC
>JAPJRA010000600.1 GCA_030824835.1 Geminicoccaceae bacterium
GAGCGTGGGCTCGCCCCCCGACGGCGACCTTGCGGAGCACGGCGAGGTAGGCGTGCGCCAGCATGGCGAGCGTGACGTGGCGGTGCCAGCCGGTCCAGGAACGAACCTCGTACTGATCGAGGCCGACCTCGCCCTTGGCGGCCTCGAAGCAGGCCTCGATCGCCCAGCGCGTACCGGCGACCTGGACGAGATCGGCGAGTGCGGTGCCGTCGGTGGCGTGGGTCAGGTAGAAGGCGAGATCGTCGGGCTGGGTGATGCTGCGCCGGATCAAGAGGCCCTTCTCCCAGCCGGGCGCCGCGTCGCCGCCATAGGGCAGGTAGGCCCAGTCGTAGAAGCGCGGCCCCTTGGCCCCGCCGCCAGCGCTGAGGCGGTGCCAGTTGCCGGCCGGGATCTCGGCCACACCAGCCTCGACCCGGGCGAAGCCCAACCGCTGGGCGTTGCTCACCGCCAGGACGTAGCCAAACCCGTGTTCCTGCAGCCAGTGGCGCAAGGCATGATCGGCGCCATAGATGCTGTCGGCCGTCACCCAGGCGAAGAGCACACCGGCGGCCTGAGCCCGCTCAAGCATCAGCAGGCCGAGCTTGGGCTTCGTGGCGAATCCTACGGCCTCGGGGATGCCGGCCGCGGCCCGCCGCGCCCGGTCGGCCGCCCAGCCCTCGGGCAGATAAAGAGCCCGGTCGATCAGGGTGTGGCCGTAGCGGCTGGCATAGGCCAGGAACACGCCTATCTGGCAGTTCTCGATCCGCCCCGCCGTGCCGGAATACTGCCGTTGCACGCCCGCCGACTTCGCGCCCTTCTTCAAAAAGCCGGTCTCGTCCAGCACCAGCACGGCCCCGGGGTCGCCCAGATGCTCGCCCGCATAGGTCCGCAGATCGTCACGGACCGCATCCGCATCCCAGTGCACCCGGCTCAGGAACTCCTGCACCCCGTCCGGCGTCCGGTCCCCGGCCGCCGCCGCCAGCTGCCAGCCGTTCTTGCGCTCCACCGGCGCCAGCAGGCCCTGGAGATAGGCCGCCGCCCGCCGCCGCGGCTCGACCCGGCCAAAGCGCGGCCCTACCCGCTGCAGCAGAGCCGCAAACTCCGCCGACCACGCCGCCCCATCGTCCACCGTCGCCATGGCTCTCTCCTCCAGGCGACGAAGCTACCACAAAATACCCGGTTGTAGTACTAGGCGCTGTCCGCATGCGCCGGAGCGGCGAGCCTGCCCTCGCCGCGTGCCAGCTTGTCCGGCAGCGGCTGCCCGCGCGGCACGAACTCCAGGGCCACGGAGTTGATGCAGTAGCGCTGCCCGGACGGCGGCGGGCCGTCGGGGAAGACGTGGCCCTGGTGACTGCCGCAGCGGGCGCACAGCGTCTCGATCCGTACCATGCCATGGCTCGTGTCGCGGACCAGGCGCACATGACCCTCGGCGTAGGGCACGGTGAAGCTGGGCCAGCCGGTGCCGCTCTCGAACTTGTGGTCGGCGGCGAACAGAGGCAGCCCGCACAGCTTGCAGCAATAGGTGCCGGCCTGCTTGTTGCCCAGCAACGTGCCGCAGAACGGCGCCTCGGTGCCATGGCTGAGCAGGACGTGGCGCTCCTCGCGGGTGAGCGCCGCCTCGAGCGAGCGACGCTGCTCGGCCGAGGGCGGCGTGAGATCGAAGCCGTCGGCGACGGAATCGGGCATGCTCGAACGCTCCTTTGGATCTAGCTGGCGCGGCGCGTCGCGTCGCCCTTGAGCCTGTCGCCGTGGACCTCCCGCAGTTTCCTCACCTTGGGCGCGGCCACGGCACGGATATAGGGCTGCTCGGGATTCCGTGCAGCGTAGCCGTGATGATAGGCCTCAGCCGGGAAGAACTCGGTCAGCGGCTCGAGGGTGGTCTGCACCTTGTCCTCGAAGATATGGGCGGCGTCGATCTGGCGGATATAGGCCTCTGCCACCTCGCGCTGGGCATCATCGGCGTAGAAGATGGCCGAGCGGTACTGGCGGCCGACATCATGGCCCTGCCGGTCCTTCTGGGTCGGGTCGTGGGCGATCGAGAAGAACATCTTCAAGATCTGCCCCATGCTGATCCGCGCCGGGTCGTAGCTGATCTCGATCGCCTCGGCATGGTCGGTGGCGCCACCGCAGACGGTGCGGTAGTCGGCCGTCTCCCGCGTGCCGCCGGCATAGCCCGGGCGGACCGCCGTGACACCCTCGAGCTGGCTGTAGACGGCCTCCGTGCACCAGAAGCAGCCACCGGCCAGGACCAGCGTCGCCGGGCCTGGGCCGGGCGGCAGATCCCGCTCGGGATCGGGAAACGACCAGGGATCGATCTTGAGTGCCATGGCTTCCTCCGCATCGACGGTTAGCCGTGCAGATGGCGATGCGGTCGCCTGTTTTGCAGAGGGGGCGGCGGCACGAGCCCTTCCCATGCACGTGAGGCGAGCCGCCGGGCGAGGTGCGAGCTTATCAAGACGCCACCCGAGCGCTATGGCCATGGTGCGAAGTCCAATGGCGAGGTGATCATGCGCGCGAATCGAATTCTGCCGACCCTGGCTCTGGCCGTGGCGTGCGCACTGCCGGTCGGCGCCTTCGCCGACGAGAGCTCGGTGCCGGAGCAAATCGTCGACACCATGAACCTGCTCTATGGCCGGCATCCCGGCATCCGCGCCAACCATGCGAAGGGGGTGGTGGTCGAGGGCAGCTTCCAGCCCTCCGACGAGGGCGGGAAGCTGAGCAACGCGGTGCTGTTCCAGGGCGGACCGATCCCGGTGACCGTGCGCTTCTCCGATTCGACCGGCCTGCCCGACCTCCCCGACGGCGCCCCCAACGCCAACCCGCACGGGATGGCGATCCGCTTCGACCTGACCGACGGTGGCCAGATGGACATCGTCGCCAACTCGCTGCCGTTCTTCCCGGTGGCGACCGGCGAGGAGTTCCGCGACCTGCTGCAGGCGGCCTCGATGAGCGGTCCGGATGCCGCCAAGCCCACGCCCATCCAGCGCTTCCTGGCGGCCCATCCCGCGGCCCCGGCGGCGATCGGCAGCCTCGCCACGCCCGCGAGCCTCGCCACCGAGACCTATAACGGGGTCAACGCCTTCGTGTTCGTCGACACGGCCGGCAAGCGCCAGCCGTTCCGCTTCCAGATCTCGCCCGTGGCCGGGGCCGAGCATCTGAGTGCCGAGGACGCGGCCAAGCAGACGCCGGACTTCCTGATGACCGAGCTGCCGGCGCGGCTGGCCAAGGAGCCGGCGCAGTTCCGGCTGCTGGCGCAGCTGGCCGGGGACGGTGACCCGATCGACGACGCGACCAAGCCGTGGCCGGCCGACCGGCGGATGGTCAATCTCGGCACCATCACGC
>JAPJRA010000601.1:0-3141 GCA_030824835.1 Geminicoccaceae bacterium
GGGGGGCTGTTTTTTTTTTATCCGACCCTCCTCCCTGGGCGGGTGGGGGGTCCCACGGGCCCGCGGGGGGGGGGGGGCTGATCGCTTGCGGCGCTTTGGCACGCGAGACGCTGACTGTGATCGAGGCCAGTGGACTGTCCCATCTGGACGTCACGTGCATCTCGGCGCAGCTGCACAACCGTCCGGAGCGCATCGCCGATGCGGTGCGCGCCAAGATCCGTGAGCATCGCGGCCAGTATGCGCGGATTCTCGTGCTGTATGGCGATTGTGGGACCGGCGGTGGGCTTGACAGGGTGTTGGCCGCGGAGGGTGTCGAGCGTATTGCCGGCCCGCACTGCTACGCCTTCTATGCCGGCGAGAAGGTGTTCGATGCCCTTGCGGATGCCGAGCCAGGGACGTTCTACCTCACCGACTTCCTGGTTCGACAGTTCGACACGCTGGTGATCGAAGGACTGGGCATCGACCGCCATCCGGAGCTGCTGCCGATGTATTTCGGCAATTACACCAGGCTGATCTACCTGGCCCAGACCGACGACGCGGCGCTGCGCCTCGCGGCACAGGCCGCGGCAGAGCGCCTTGGTCTGAAGTACGAATATCGTTTCACGGGGCTTTCCGGCCTTGCCGACTTTGTGCGGACGGCCGCCTGAGGACTGTGACATGGCCGACAAGGTGGTCGTTTTCTGGCGGGACATACCCGCCCAGGTGATCGTCAAGGCTGGCCGCAGAACGGCAAGGCGGCAACTCGCGGAGCGTTTCGAGCAGGCGATCGATCGAGCCGCGATGCGCGCCCAGCTCACAGGCACCGACGCCTATCTCGAGCAATGGCGGCGGGCGGAGCCGGTGCCTTGCGGCGACGATCTCGAGGCCGAGGCGATCACGGCTGCTGCTGCCTTGGAGGCCGAGTACACGCCTGAACGGCTGCGGGAGCTCGTGGCCCGCGGCGGCAGCGCCGGCTGAGCCGGCATGTATGCCGTCCGCCTCCTGTCGATCCGTCACGCCGGCTTCTGGGAAGGCTTCTACCGGCGGTTTGAGCACGCGTTCCTGGCCGCGGATCCGTTGCTGCGCCGAATCGGGTTGGGGCGTCTGGAGCGGCCGGTGGCCGCAGTCGAGCGTTCAGTCAAGGGCTTGCTGTTCGACTGTCAGATGTGCGGCCAGTGCGTGCTAAGCTCTACCGGCATGTCCTGCCCAATGAACTGCCCCAAGCAGATGCGCAATGGCCCCTGTGGAGGTGTCCGCGCCGACGGTCATTGCGAGGTCAGGCCCGACATGCGCTGCGTGTGGGTGCAGGCTTGGGAGGGGTCGCGGCGGATGTCGGATGGCGACCGGATGGCCGAGCTGCGGCCACCGGTCGACCATCGTCGCCGTGGTAGCTCGTCCTGGCTTAGGGTGCTGCGCGAGCGCCGCGGATGATGGCTCAGGACGATCGGCGGCTCGTCGACCCAGGCGATCCACTGCCACCACTGCCCGGCCACAGCTCGCGGGGCAGGCTCGAGCGAGTGCTGCGTGCGGGGCGGTTCGCGGTCACCTCGGAGCTCAACCCGCCAGACTCGGCTGACGCCCGCGAGGTCTACGACCGCGCGGTGGTGCTCTCGGAGGTCTGTGACGCGATCAACGCCGTCGATGCGTCGGGTGCGCACGTCCACATGTCCAGTGTGGGCATCTGCGGGCTGTTGACCCGTGCCGGCTACGCCGTCGTCCTGCAGATTTCCTGCCGCGACAAGAACCGCATCGCCATCCAGGGCGACGTGTTGGGAGCCGCAGCCATGGGCGTGGCCAATATCCTCTGCCTGACCGGTGACGGGGTGCAGTGCGGCGACCAGCCGGAAGCCAAACCGGTGTTCGATCTGGACAGCATCAGCCTGTTGAAGACCATTAGGACAATGCGCGACGAGGGCCGGTTTCTTTCCGGCCGCAAGCTGAATGCGCCGCCACAGGTGTTCCTTGGTGCCGCCATCAACCCGTTCGCCCCGCCGCAGGACTACCGCCCGATCCACTTCGCCAAGAAGATCGCGGCCGGTGCCCAGTTTGTGCAGACCCAGTATTGCTACGACGTGCCCCTGCTGCAGCGGTTCATGACTCGCGTGCGGGAGCAAGGCCTGCACCAGAAGTGCTTCATTCTGGTCGGCGTCGGCCCGCTGGCCTCGGCGAAGACCGCTCGTTGGATGCGCTCCAGTGTGCCGGGCGTGCACATACCGGACGCCGTCGTCGAGCGGATCGAGCAGGCCGGTCCGCCCAAGGCACAGAAAGCCGCCGGTAAGCAGCTCTGCATTGAGCTGATCCAGCAGATCCACGCGATCGAGGGCGTGCACGGGGTGCACCTGATGGCCTACCGCCAGGAAGAGTTCGTCTCGGAGATCATCCAGGATTCCGGTGTGCTCCGGGGGCGGGCCCGCCGGGTACGCTCGCAACTTCAAGACGGAGGCGCAACCACATGACCGAAACCGTCGTGAGCTCGGCCAACCGAACGGTCGTCATCGGGTTCGAACGTCCGTTCTGCATCATCGGTGAGCGGATCAACCCCACCGGCCGTAAGAAGCTCGCCGCCGAGATGGCGGCTGGCGATTTCTCGACGGTCGAGCGCGACACACTGGCGCAGGTCGAGGCGGGCGCGCACATGCTGGACGTCAATGCGGGCATCCCGCTGGCCGACGAGCCGGCCATCCTGGCTCGAACGATCCAGCTCGTGCAGTCGCTGACCGACCTCCCGCTCTCGATCGACAGCTCGATCGTGGCGGCCTTGGAGGCGGGGCTCGCCGTCTACAAGGGCCGGCCGCTGGTCAACTCGGTAACCGGCGAGGAGGAGCGGTTGGAAGCCGTGCTGCCGCTGATCAAGAGATACGACTGTGCCGTGGTGGCGATCTCCAACGATGAGACCGGCATCAGCGAGGACCCTGATGTGCGCTTCGAGGTTGCGAAGAAAATCGTCCATCGGGCGCAGGATCACGGTATCAAGCCTAGGGATATCGTCGTCGACCCCTTGGTGATGCCGATCGGTGCGCTGGGCAATGCCGGCAAGTCGGCCTTCCACCTGCTGCGCCGCCTGCATGACGAGCTCGAGGTCAACAGCACTTGCGGCGCCTCGAACGTCAGCTTTGGCCTTCCGAACCGCCACGGTCTGAATGCCGCCTTCCTGGCGATGGC
>JAPJRA010000601.1:3151-3318 GCA_030824835.1 Geminicoccaceae bacterium
GTCACCTGACAGCGGCCGCAGATCGCCCGCCCGCCGCAGACGCTGTCGATGTCGACGCCGAGCTGGCGGGCAGCGGTCAGGATGGGCGTGCCCAGCGCAAAGCGGCCCCGCTTGCCCGATGGGGTGAAGACGACGAGCGCGTCGCTCATCCAGCGCCACCCTCACGG
>JAPJRA010000014.1:0-16169 GCA_030824835.1 Geminicoccaceae bacterium
GAGCACGTCTTGCAATGTCCCGTGGACAAGAGCTGTCCCTAGTGCCGGTAAATCAGCACCGCTTACTTCAAAACTCAAATTAACAATCTTAACATGATGATCTACTAAATACTTGCTTATGACTTTCTCAATATAACTTTCTCTTGCTTGCATCTGAGACGAATTCTCGTCCCAGTACCACAATCTATATATCTTCAAACCCAATGCTTGCGACCGCGAATTCGCGAACGCTTTGGAAAGACCGCCGCCCAATGCGAGGTTGGCTACCTCCGAACCGTGCCAATACTCTAGCGCCGATATTTTTGCCTGGGGGCCAATTTCTCCGTCCCATGTCCCTTGAGCATCAACCCCCACGCCATTTGGATTGTTGGCAACACCGTCTCCATCCGCGTTTCCGTTGCCCGGTCCCTGAACCACCCAAGTGCGAGAATCAATTACGTTTGACGCGAGTCCCGTATCCATAATTCCAATGACCGACCGCTCTCCGGATGGCAAGCCATGCTCCTGAGCATACTTGAACTCCGACGACATAGATCGCAGCACCGCTTCCAAATCAACCGGCCATCTATCAATTTTGCCGTTAGCCGCCTCTCGACAGGCGACAACTTCTTGCTGCCACGCTTGAGGAAGCTGGGAAATTATCGGGATAACCAATAGCTTGTCCTCTTTTCGACGTACTATCGGATCTGTCCCTTCCAATAGTCTGCCCTGCCCTTTGAGCCACGATGTCAGTTGCCTAAAATAAGCCAGAAATTCACCATAGGATCTGTAGCACTCTCGTTGTAAATCAAAGCTGACGTCATGTGACAGCACTGGAACCTTATATTTACGCGTTACGTCGAGCGGCGCATTAAAATCAAAATCTTTTCCAAGTGCATTCTTCTCAAGAAACTCCTCTCCGTAGGATTTATTACATCTACCCACCCCATCAGGCGGGCATACCGCAATTGCTTGGCTCGACTGCCGTTCATTCGCTCGAAAGAGGAGCCTTTCTGCTGATTCCGTCGGCAGGGGAGAGATGTCTTGATCGATCTGCCACCATGGACATGCTGGGAATACCAGTCGGGTCGTCGAATGTTGGCTCAAATCGACCTCGGGATTCCATTTCTTGAAAAGGGACCCGTAAACGTTTAGATAAACCCCACAGCGCTTTCTAATTCTCGTTATCGGCGTCTCCCCGGGCTCGAGACCCTCCACTATCGTCGGCGCGCTTACAGCGGCTAGCCAGAGTAGTACCTCCTCATTCACGGCCGAGGTAGAGCGCAGCAAAACCCGGACGCTAACACCTCCATCGTCTGCATATTTACACCATGACCGATCGGACGCATCCGGCACCTTACTGTTTACGGATGGGGAATAAATAATAGACACCCCCATCGCTACCACGCTTAGAAGCCAACGGGCTCCGATCGTTAGTGCAGTATTTATCGCTTCCATCTTACCACCTTTATCTTTTAATTAGCCCAGCATAACTTCCGATTATACTTAGTTTCTATTTTCTCAGCAAACTTAGTAAATTCCTGTGAGCCAGTGGGCGATAATGAAGTGTGATTCGCCACACCGATAGTTCGGCGACAGGATGCTACCCCGACTATCCATCGGGGTTTGAAGTGTGAGTTATTCGTATAGCGCCAGATAGCGGCGCCGCTATCACCCTCACAGGATCCCTGAAGGCCTTCTGCTCCTAAATAGTAGGGGGAGATGGGATCTTCACCTAATAGATGCGACACGGGCACAGTTCCCAAATGTAAACTTCCTGCTGTGCTCTCGATTGGCTGACCAGACATATCGACAGATGTACAGCCGTAGCCCACAATAAGTACGGACTCCCCTCGTTTAGGCATTTTGACGCTAACGTTGGCACAATCGCCTGTATTTTGCGGTCCATATTTCTCGTCGAAAATGCAAAGAGCATAGTCGTACCCGCCGCAATCCCACAAATAATCCGAGACAAACTCATCGGGTGCGACACAGTTGAGAGGAAATGTCGTGTTGTTCCAGCGCGCCATGATAGCCTTGTCTTTGACACAATGCGCGCAAGTTAAAGCTACTCCCCTGCCAACTATCGTCGCCGTAAAGAATTCTTTCGTCTCCGCGCATCCTGTACTATTTGTATTACTTTTGCAGGAATAAAGTATGTGTCTCCAGTCGCTGGTGTTGACCACTACTCCATTCAATACCTTAGTTCCAACCTGGGTACTTGGCAAATCTTTCACAGGCAACATCAGCCAGACTTCCGCTGCGCTGGATTTTTGTATGGATTGGTCGCTTTGAACCGTTCGGGGAAATTCCGCTTCTCCGCACGACGCTTCTTTTTGAGCGAACAGGATCCAGACCGCGGTAACTAAGGCGAACGAGGATCGCATCTCTAATCGATACAGCATTCGACTCCTCTTGTACTAATTTGGTCTATAGCTAATTCGAACCTTGGGCACTTTTTACACTTTCTTCGGCGGCAATGGGTTTCAGCAGTAGATTCGATAATGCCTCGGCTAACTTGTCCTTATTAGTCTCTAGGGTCGAAAGCAACATCTTGCTTCCGAGACTTGGATCCTCATTCTCGGTAACTACGGCGGCAACATTTATAGCCTTTCCGTTCGCCGCGTTAGTTAAGGGAATGGCCACATTCCAGTCACGAAGAGTACTTGGATCATTGGGATTGTCGGCTATTTCTGTGCCGATCTTGATTTTTTCAGCAAACATTGTAGCGGCTGCGTTTGTAGCAGGCGCAAGCTTTCCTTTTTCATTGGAGGTCGGGGCAGTGGTAAACGTTAACAGCACGACTAAAGATTTTGAATCACTACTTGTTAACGGCGCTGCTGTTGCAGCATAGTGCAAAAGGACCGGACGGAGCAAAAGAACGCTGTCTTTGCCTGTTACATCGTATTCTATATAGAGGGAAGGCCAATCCACGAGCTTAGTTTTTTGCAATGTTTCAACTGTTAATTTCCCGCGCGGTCCTCCGGAGGCCGAAGTTTTGGGGCCAAATTCTCCACGAGCTAGGATCAGACAGCCTCTGGCACTTCCGTCTGGTTTCAGAAATTGAGCCGGATACTGGGTGGCATAGGTAATAGATAGCTTAGCTTGTTGCGCTTTCATGTAGTCGATGATTGCGTTTACCGCTGCCTTTGATAGTTCCGGTATCACTAAAGCGGCGGCCGCTACCGCAAATGACGTTTGTTGACCGCCGGATCTCGATGGACAGCTTTTGTCTGCTAGGTAGATTATCTGTGAAGTAGCACGACTGTTTACCTGCGTTACTTCGCCAGGAGGGGTACTCTTGTGTGCGCAGCTCGATAAAGCAATCGAAGCTGCTGAAATGGCGAGTCCTCTAAAGCATCTTGATATTGAAGGTATCATTTCCACTTACCTCGGCGTTTCATCTTATTTGATCTTATTTGCTGGCTAGGCCAACTATAGCCTTGCGAGCGGAGACATACAAGTTTTTCCGTATCTAAGCTGTCCGTATCCGAACTGGGGGCTACTTTGGGTTAAATTTCGGCCAGAGCAAGTGGAATGTTTGATGCACGGAGTGGCTAGCTGCCGATAAGGCGTTTTCTTTTGGAGTGTTGCGCTTCTGCAACGATCGGTATGCCTGATGGATTGATGGGTAGCGTGACGAGTAGTTGTGGGGGAGCGGCACGGTGATTTCGTCACGCCCGTCCGCTCCTCGGCCAGCACCAGTTCCGCCGCCGGCTCCGCCCGCAGCACGAACTACTGCGCCTTGCCAATCAGGGTGGTCGGGAAGGCGCGTCTTCCGTGCCAGGTACCGCTAACACCAGGTACCACTAACATTTCCTTACTGGGGACGCGTTACGAGGCCAGGGGCGGCACTCAGGCCCGCCGGCGCGTCAGCAGGGTCCACGAGCGCAGGTCGGCCATCACCTTGGCCGCCGCCGCCAGCACCAGCGCGCAGAGCGCCGCCTTCGACACCAGCCCCATCGTGCCCTTGATCAGCAGCGCATGGACCACGCTGCCCACGACGACCACCGCCGCGAAGGTCGGGGCGTTAGTGGTACCTGATACCGAGCACCCAAAACACCTGTATCCGGCCAATCACTTCGAGTTCGCTTTCGATCCGATTACGATGCGAATTGATGCTAACTCAAGAGTATGTATTTGAAAATAAGATAATTTGACTACAAGCTTCTATCAAAATGTCACATCTATTCTTCTCTTCAAACGGACTTGAACGAGACAGGACGATGGCGTGGTGGCTGCCGACGCTGCCGAAGCGTTCCTCGCATCGTGTGCTGCCGTGCCACCCCTGCCGGGTTGCACCAGCATCAGGCTCTCGCGCAGCACGTCTTGCGCTTCAGCCAGCAGTTGCTAACCAGAACATACGAATATCGCCACGAAGCGGCCAAGCTCCTACGGAAAGGTAGCATTCGACATGGCCACAGCAACTGCGGGTAGGGCTTCCGCGCCGGACAAGCGTGCCTGGCTGGAGTCGCACGAGACGGGCTACCAGAAGGCGCTGAGCAACCGGCACGTGCAGATGATCGCCATCGGCGGCGCCATCGGCTCCGGCCTGTTCCTCGGCGCCGGGGCGCGGCTGCAGGCGGCGGGGCCGTCGCTCGCCATCGTCTACCTGATCTGCGGCCTGTTCGCGTTCCTGATCATGCGCGCCCTGGGCGAGCTGGTCATGCACCGGCCGAGCACGGGCAGCTTCGTCTCCTACGCCCGCGAGTTCCTGGGCGAGCAGGCCTCGTTCGTCGCCGGGTGGCTGTACTTCCTCAACTGGGCGATGGCGGGGATCGTCGACATCACCGCGGTCGCCCTCTACGTGCAGTATTGGTCGATCTTCACCGGCATCCCGCAATGGGCCGCGGCGCTGGCGGCGCTCCTGGTCGTCGGCGTGACCAACCTTTTGGGCGTGCGCTGGTTCGGCGAGATGGAGTTCTGGTTCGCGCTGGTCAAGGTCGGCGCCATCGTCCTGTTCCTGCTCGTCGGCGCCGTCATCGTCGGCGGCGATCTCGGCGTCGCCGGCCAGCCGACCGGCCCGGAGCTGATCCTCGCCCATGGCGGCCTGTTCCCGCACGGCCTGCTGGCGGCGCTGGTCCTGGTCCAGGGCGTGGTGTTCGCCTTCGCCGGCATCGAGCTCGTCGGCATCGCCGCCGGCGAGACCCAAGACGCGCGCGCGGTCCTGCCGCGCGCCATCAACAGCGTGGTCTGGCGCATCGGCCTGTTCTACGTCGGCTCGATCCTGCTCCTGGTCTGCCTGCTGCCCTGGACCGCGTACAAGGCGAACCAGAGCCCGTTCGTGACCTTCTTCACCACCTTGGGCGTGCCCGGCGTCGGCAGCGCGATGAATCTCGTCGTGCTGACCGCGGCGCTGTCGAGCCTGAACTCCGGCCTCTACTCGACCGGACGGGTGCTGCGCGCGCTGGCGCACGGCGGCTCGGCACCGCCGTTCCTCGCCAGGATGAGCGCGAACGGCGTGCCCTACGCCGGCATCCTGCTCACGCTCGCGATCTACGCCGTGGGCGTGCTGCTGAACTACGAGGTGCCGTCGCAGGCGTTCGAGATCGTGCTCAACGTCGCCTCGCTCGGCGTGATCAGCACCTGGGCCTTCATCGTCGTCTGCCAGATGGCGTTCCGCCGCGCCGTAGCCCGCGGCGAGGTGCAGGACGTGCCGTTCAAGATGCCGGGCGCACCCGTCACCGCGTGGCTGACGCTCGGCTTTCTCGCCGCCGTCCTGGTGCTGATGGCGTTCGACTACCCCAACGGCACCTGGACCGTGGCCACGATCCCGGTCCTGGCCCTGCTGCTCGCCGCCGGCTGGCACGTCGGCAGCCGGTGGCGGATAGAAGGCGTCGACCCGGGCCGCCCCTGACCCGACACTGCTGGACGAGCCTTACGCCCGCAGCGCTTCCGGCTCGGCGCGGGTCGGGACGGCCAGGCGGTCGAGCATCTCCTTGCGGATTTCGGGGACGCCTTTGGGAAGCGTTGCGGCGCGTGGGTCGCCCGCCCGCCGCCGAGCGCCTGGCGCGGGTGCCGGCGCTCGGCGGCGGGCGATGATGCCGGCGGCGGTGGCCGTGCCGGACGATCTGGCCCGGGCGCGAGAGCAGATCGCGGCGCTGGAGCGCAAGATCGGCCAGCAGGCGCTGGAGCTGGATTTTTTCGGGCAAGCCTTGCTCATGGAGCAGGTGGGTCGAGCGGCGGACAGGAAGCCATTGTGCTCGGGCTCGAGGCCGATCTGCGTCCGGTGCAGGGCGACCGCCCACAACCTCACCCGAACGGGTTGACGACCACGACCCCGCCGTAACGGAAGCCGGGCTGCATGTCCTCGCTCAGGAGCTCGCGGCAGCCGGCAGCGGCGGCGGCCTGGAGGATCAGGGCGTCCCAGATGGAGAGCTGGTGCAGACCATGCAGGTCGATGGCGGCCAGGATCAGGGCTGCGTCGACCTGGACGACGGACAGTCGCGTCAGAGCCTCGACCTTGATGCGCGCGGCGGCCGCCGGGGTGGCCAGCTTGCGCGTGGTCGCGTTGAAATATTCCTGCAGCACCTGGGTCGAGACGACCCCGAGGCCGGTCGTGCGGGCGGCCGCGACCAGTTGCACCGCGCGCTCGCGCTTGGCGTGCTCGTCGGGATCGTCGGTGTAGACGATGACGTTGCTATCGAGAAAAGACCTTACGATCATAGATCTCGTCCCGATTGAACTTCCAGGAGCGCGTCCCGGAAGGCGACAGCCGCCGGAATTCCTCGATGTCACGCTCGATCTGATCCTGAGCAGCGAGCTGCTCGAGATAGTCGCGGATCACTTGGTTCAGGCTCTTGTGCATCGCCCGCGCCACCTGCCGTGCTTTCACGACGGTCTGCTCGTCGACGGAGAGGGTGATGTTCATGAGCGTTGCCTCCTTCGCAACCGTACACATATTATGTGCGCATAGGGCAGCTGTCCAGAGTCGCCGTCGAGTGGTGCGCCGGTACGTCATACGCAGGACCGGCAGATACCCCTCACCCCGACCCTCTCCCGCCCGGCAGGAGAGGGAGCACGAGGCCGTCGTGGTGCAGGTCGAGCAGTTCGGCCATGCCGGGGCGAGCCAGGATAAGATGGCTGGAGGCGACCCGCTTCAGCTCGAAACCGAACGCTTCCGCGCGCCGGATCAGGTCGTCGAAGCGGACATGGCGTCTCCCCTCGCGCCTGCGCAAGCCTTGACCGCGCGGTCCTGCCCGCATGTATATCCCATCGGTATCTGCCAAGCTCCGTGTCATGACCCGATCGACCGTCTTCACCACCAGCCGCAGCCAGGCCGTGCGCCTGCCCAAGCCGGTGGCGCTGCCGGCGGGGGTGCGGCAGGTCGAGATCGTCAAGCTCGGGCGCAGCCGGCTGATCTCGCCGGCCGGACACTCCTGGGACGCGTTCTTCGACGGGCCGGGGGCCAGCGACGACTTCATGCGCGAGCGGGTGCAGCCGGAGGCCGAGGCGCGCGAGAAGCTGTGACGCTGCGCTGGATGCTGGACACGAACGTCTGCGTCCACGTCATCCGCGACCGGCCGCCCGATCTGCGCCAGCGCCGATCTGCTGCACGGGGCGGAGAAGTCGGCGCGGCCGGCGCAGAATCTGGCGGCGGTCGAGCAGTTCGCGGCGCGGCTCGAGGTGCTGCCGTTCGCGGCAGCGGCCGCGGCGCAGTACGGCCAGCTGCGGGCCGAGCTGGAGCGCGGCGAGCAGCCGGTCGGCGCCTACGGCATGCTGATCGGCGCCCATGCCCGCAGCCTCGGGCTGGTGCTGGTCACGAACAACCGCCGCGAGTTCGACCGGAAGAGCGGGCTGCGGGTGGAGAGCTGGCCGTAGCGGCGACCAGGAAGTGTTCCGACGCTTGCGGCCGTGCCGCCTCCGCTTCGTGAGGCCAGGGGCGGCACTCACGCCCGCCGGCGCGTCAGCAAGTTCCATGATCGCAGGTCGGCCATCACCTTTGCCGCCGCCGCCAGGACCAGCACGCACAGCGTCGCCTTCGACACCAGCCCCATCGTGCCCTCGATCAGCAGCGCATGGACTACGCTGCCCACGACGACCACCGCCGCCAGGGTGGTGTGGCCCAGGCGCCAGACCTGCGGCCGCAGGCGCAGGCGCCTGCGAAGCACAGCCAGGAGTGCCGCTGCGAACACCGCCCACATGGCGATCACGCCCCAGGCGGAAAACGGCGTCGGCGACCGGAACAGGAGCGCGTCGACCATATCCGGCGGGCTGGTCAGCCACAGGGCCAGGACATGGACCGTCACGGTCGCCACCAGCCCCATTCCGACCCAGAAATGCAGCCGTCGCCCGCGGCGCGCGGGCAGGCCCGGCAGGTAGCCCCCGGCCAGCAGCGGCTGGAGGAGGAGCAGCCCCATCGCGATCACGCCGGCGAAGCCGCCTGCGATGTAGATCGGGTCGCGCCAGGCCAGCAGCGGGCTCGCCGCCGCGACGGCCATCGGCACGGCAAGGGCGGCAGCGAGGGCGGCCCAGATCAGGAGTGCGCGCGCCGGGCGCACTTGCGTCAGGCGGGCAGCAGCACGAAGTCGGCGCCGAGGCTGGTGTCGCTGGCGCTCGCCATCACCGGACGCAGGAAGACGGTCTGAAAGCCGTTGCCGTCGTACTCGGCGTCGTAGGCGAGATGCGCGTGCGGCTGGCCGAAGACGGGGACGATCTGCGGCATCTCCAGCCGGAACGCGCCGTCCGCGCCGGTGAGCGTGGCGCCGTGACTCTGCGGGTCGCGCTCCTGCCCTTCGGTCGTGTGCGCCCAGATCTGGATGCGGATGCCGGCGAGCGGGGCGCCGTCGCCCGCGCGCCGCACGCTGCCCGACATCCAAAAGCCCCCGCCGCCGATGCGCTCGACGAGCGGCGCGCCGGGCCGGTAATTGTTCGCACCACCCCGCATGGTCGGGGTCGGGGCGAGGCCCTGTGCGCGCGCTGGCCAAAGCAAGCCGGAAGCGCCGGTGGTCAGCGCCGCGCCGGCCGTGGCGGCCCCGGCCAAGAGCAGGGTGCGGCGGGATTGCGGGGTTCGGGTCATCTGGTCTCTCCTCTCGTGCGTGGCGGGCCGACGCGCCCGCCTGGCCATGCTCCCGAGTTCGGGCGTCGCAGGTCTCGAGGTTCCTGCGCAACGTCATCATGGATGTAGGTCACGGGGGAATTCACGGACACCTTACAAAGATAACGATCCCGAGCAGGGCCTCGCTGCGCACCATCCTGTCCAACCCGGTGCACGGCAGCACCGTTCAACCCATCGCCCGGAGATCCTGGTCCGGAGCCATGGCCATGTCGAGTTTCAGGCGGCTCATCAGGGCGAAGCCGGGCAGTCGGTGATCCTCACGCGGTGGTCTGCAGCTCCGTGATCGGCAGCCGATGCGGCATTGAGGTCGCCGGTCAGGGCGCGACGACCAGGCGGTAGCCCGCGTCATACTCGTCGCATGCCAGTAGATCGGCATGGCGCTGCTGCCACGCGCCCGTCTCGAGGTCTCGCGCGAGCCTGGCGAGGCCCGCCCCGGCATCCCCGATCGCCCAGAAGGCCGAGCTGCCCCTGCGCAAGCGCGGATCCAGATAGGCCGCCGGCCGTCGCCAGTAGGCGTGCAGGAAACCGTCGGTGCAATCGTGCGGCACCGGCACCGGCGCCACCTGCACCCTGCCCAGCCAACGCCCGTAGTCGGACATCCGGGGCATCTGCGCCTCGTCCAGCGTCGCGAGCTGCGGCAGGTAGTCGGTCAGCCAGGGCCGGCTGGCGGGGTCGAAGGTGAGCATCACGATGGGGCCGCGGGTCACGCGGCGCAGCTCATGTAAGCCCGCCGCCTGGTCGGGCCAGTGGTGCACGGTGAGGATCGCCATCGCGGCATCGAAGCTGCGATCCGCGAACGGTAGCGCGGCGGCGACGGCCTGGATCGCCCCGGCGGCGCCGGGCCGGCGCTTGCGGATCATCGCGAGCGATGGCTCGACCGCGACCAGCGCGCGGCCCGTGGGCTCGTAGGAGCCGGTCCCGGCACCGACATTGAGGACCGTCATGGCGGGCCCGAGGGCCTGCTCGATCCGCTTCGCGATGCGGGGATCGGGCCGGCGAAGCGCCGCGTAGTCGATCCCGATGCGGTCGTACAAAGCACTCATCGAGGAAGTAGCGATACGGGCAACCGTGGCCACCTATCCCGCAGGGACCATCGGGCTCGCCATATCGCCTCCTCCCCAGCCACGAACGGGAGAGAGCAGGAAAGTAAGTTCAGGTCGGGTACGGCATGCGACCGAGGGACGCGCTGCGGCCTTCCGTCGACGGCGTTGCGCGACGACGGACCGGTGCTAAGCGACTGGCGCAGACGTGAGACCATCAGCAATGCCCGAGGGCGCCGCCATGTTCGTGATTCGCGAGGACGATCTGTCCGGCGCGGCGGTGCGGTCGCTGCTGGCCCTGCATCTGGCCGGGATGCACGCCAGCTCGCCGCCGGGCCATGTCTTCGCGCTCGACCTCACCGGGCTGCAGACCCCGGACATCACCGTCTGGACGGTGTGGCACGACGGCGCGCTGGCCGCGGTCGGCGCGCTCCGGCGGCTGGAGGACGGCACCGGCGAGGTCAAGTCGATGCGCACGCACCCAGGTCATCTGCGCCGCGGCGCCGGTGCGGCCCTGCTCGAGCACATCATCGCGACCGCACGGGCGCGCGGCCTCAGCCGGCTGAGCCTGGAGACCGGCAGCGGGCCGGCCTTCGAGCCGGCGCTGGCCCTGTACCGCAAGCGCGGCTTCGTCGATGGCGAGGCCTTCGGCGGGTACGAGCGCAGCCACTTCAACCAGTTCCTGCACCTGCCGCTGTAGCGGCAAGATGGCGGGGGACATGGAGGTCACCGTGTCCGCGCCGCCTATGCCGTCCGCTCCTCCGCCAGCCCCAGCTCGGCCGCCGTCTCGGCCCTGAGCACGAACTTCTGCACCTTGCCCGTCACCGTGGTCGGGAAGCCGTCGACGATGCGGATGTAGCGCGGCACCTTGTAGTGGGCGATCCTGCCCTCGCAGAAGGCGCGGATCGTGGCCTCGTCGACCGACATGCCGTCCTTGAGGATGATCGCCGCGCACAGCTCCTCGCCGTACTTGCTGTCCGGCACGCCGAAGCACTGCACGTCACGGATGGCCGGGTGGGCGTAGAGGAACTCCTCGACCTCGCGCGGATAGATGTTCTCGCCACCGCGGATCACCATGTCCTTGATCCGGCCGACGATGTTGCAGAAACCCTCCTCGTCAATGGTGGCGAGGTCGCCCGTGTGCATCCAGCGGGCGGCGTCGATCGCCTCGGCGGTGCGCTGCGGGTCGTCCCAGTAGCCGCGCATCACCGAGTAGCCGCGCGTGCACAGCTCGCCGGGGGTGCCGCGGGGGACGATGCGGCCGTGCTCGTCGACGAGCTTGACCTCGAGATGCGGGTGGATGCGGCCGACGGTCGAGACCCGGCGGTCGAGCGGGTCGTCGTGGGCGCTCTGGAAGCTGACCGGGCTGGTCTCGGTCATGCCGTAGCAGATGGTGACCTCCGCCATGTGCATCTCGCTCACCACCCGGCGCATGACCTCGATCGGGCAGGGCGAGCCCGCCATGATGCCGGTGCGCAGGCTGGTGAGGTCGAAGGAGCCGAACTCGGGGTGGCCGAGCTCGGCGATGAACATGGTGGGCACGCCGTAGAGCGCGGTGCAGCGCTCCTCGTGCACGGTCTGCAGCACCGCCAGCGGGTCGAACCCGGCACCGGGATAGACCATGGCCGAGCCGTGGGTGATGCAGGCGAGGTTGCCCAGCACCATGCCGAAGCAGTGGTAGAGCGGGACCGGGATGCAGACCTTGTCCTCGCAGCCCAGCCGCTGGCCCTCGCCGATGAAGAAGCCGTTGTTGAGGATGTTGTGGTGCGAGAGCGTGGCGCCCTTGGGCGCGCCGGTGGTGCCGCTGGTGAACTGGATGTTGATCGGGTCGTCGAACTGCAGCCGGCCGGCCAGCTCCACCAGCCGGGCGCGCTGGGCGCCGGTGCCGAGGGCCGCCACCTCGGCGAAGGGCATGGTGCCCGGCCCGTGGCCGCCGATCTGGATCACCGTCTCGAGCTGGGGCAGGCGGGCGCTTTTCAGCCTGCCGCCATGGTGGCCCGCGAGCTCCGGGGCGAGCTCGCCCAACATGGCCAGATAGTCGCTGGTCTTGAAGCTGGTGGCCGTCACCAGCGCGCGGCAGCCGACCTTGTTCAGCGCGTACTCGAGCTCGTGGGTGCGGTAGGCGGGGTTGATGTTGACCAGGATCAGGCCGGCCTTGGCGGTGCCGAGCTGGGTGACCACCCACTCGGCATTGTTGGGCGACCAGATGCCGACCCGGTCGCCGGGCTCGAGGCCGAGCGCCAGCAGGCCGGCGGCGAAGCTGTCGACGCGCTCCTGCAGCTCGGCATAGGTCCAGCGCACGCCCTGCTCACGCACGACCAGCGCGTCACGCTGCGCCCAGCGCTGGACGGCGCGGTCGAAATGGACGCCCAGGGTCTCGCCCAGCAGCGGAACGGCGGACGTCCCGTGAACGTAGCTCAAACCCGAAGCCATCGATGCCTCCCATTTATTGGCGGTGGAAAGCCGCTCGCGCGGCGCCCGACCGCCCCTGCCCCGGCCTGGATCGCGAGGCCTGCCCCCTAGACCGGGACGATGCCACAGGGAGGCGCCGCTGCCAACGGACGGGCGTGCGCCGCGGCCGCAGCCGCGACGCAGCAAAAAATTTCTGCCTATTGTAATCGTCGTCACATTGGTGCGCACCGGCTCGGCGTTAGTTTCGGCCTCGCCAACAATGGCAATATCAAAGTTGGATAGGAGACGATTATGGCCGTTTCTATTGCAACACCGTCGGGCGTTACTCGTCACATCATTGGAGCGACTGCGCTCGGTATTTTGGCACTATCAAGTGTGGATGCACAGGCCGCCGATCAGGCGACCTTCGCCATGAAGCGGTCGACCGGTCTGCCGGCGGCCTGCGCACCCGGTGCCAAGGCCACCGTCAAGGTTCAGACCGTGGGCTTTGCCGAGAAGATGACGGTGACGGTCAGCGGCCTCAAGCCGAACACGGCGCTGGACCTGTTCGCGATCCAGGTGCCGAACTTCCCCTTCGGCCTCGGCTGGTATGTCGGCGATCTGAAAGCCGGGTACGATGGCAAGGTCACGAAGACCTTCATCGGCCGCTTCAACGTCGAGACTTTCGCGGTCGCCGTCGGCGAGGCCCCGGCACCGGTCAAGCATTCGGGCGACGCCAACAAGAATCCGACCTTCAAGCCGATCCACACCTTCCATCTGGGCGCCTGGTTCAACTCACCCGCGGATGCGGCGAAGAACGGCTGCGCCACGATCGTGACGCCGTTCAACGGCGAGCACAATGCCGGGATCCAGGTACTCAGCACCAATGGCTTCGCCGACCTCAAGGGCCCGCTCGGCAAGATCGACTGAGCCGCACCGCCACCGCCCCGCCGTCGGCGGGGTGGTGGCGCCTACGGGCGCCGGATACGATGTCGATGCCAGTCGAGCCCTCGATCATGGCCGTTGCCACAGCCCCACCACGCGGAGATCGGAACCGCCTCGCTCGACGCGACATCGCCCACGGCCGCACGACTACTTCATAGATAAAGAGTTTCATTTCCTCCAATAATGTTCCCGTTTGATGACCGGAAACTCGAATTTGCCTTTGGGCGTGATGATGTGCTGCAGCACTTGCGCGCGGATATCCACTCCCTGACCATTCGAGAAGGCGCGCTGAATAGCTTGCGCATCGTCACGGCTGAACGACAGCGGAATAACGATATCTTTGCTCGGCTCCGTTGCACTGATAGTAACGGACTTCTTGATATGTACGCCTTTGCCACGTGCGCCAGTGACCGTCACCAGCAAATCAAGGCGGTTAACGACACGTTTCTCCCCATATTTGCGGACCAGGGAAGGAGCAGCCCTGCCCGCGCTGATGAATAGATTTACACTGGCGGTGTTGGTCTCGAAGCCGGCGGTGATTTCTTTGATGGCGGGATAATCGGACACGGGCAAAATGGTAGCCGGGCCTGGCAATGTATTCGTGCTGCGGCCGGTCGCCACCGACGAGGCTTCTGACAAGGCGGCCGAACCAGGCCCCTGCCCGATATTGTAGACCTGTATCAGTATGCAGCTGTTCCAGTTCGATGCACTGCAGGCATTGCCGCTGCCGGTCACCCCCGGGGGCACCCCATTAGGTGGATTGCCCTGCGCTGGGCCAGCCAGCGACGTCAGCGTATAGTAGTAGCTGGCGTTAGAGGGATAAACCGTGATGACGGAGTTGTTCTCGTATTCCCACCAGATATTGTCAGGCTGCGGCTCGCCGAACTTTTGAAACACGCAGGGAGTCACCTGCGAGAGCCCAACGACATTGCCGATGCCGCTTCCCGTGCAGTCGGCAGTGCTGCCCTCTCCGCCGTTGCTGCCGAAAATATAGGTAATGCCTGGCTGGCCGTCGCTGAAGTACAAGCTGAAAGGATACTGCCATACACTCAATGTTTCATCACGATAGTATACTTGGCAGGAGGCCGCCCCGCCGCCATCCTGTGCCGTGAATTCAATGTCCTGGTTCTGTTCGTTTGGATTGCTGATGCTGCCTGGGGAGGCGATCATCGGCTGCTGGATGCTTCCCTGGTTATTGACACAAGACGGCGCGGGATTCGACGTCTCGCTCACATAGGCGGTCACGCTGCTGTAGTTGAACAGGAGCACGCCGTTCCCGTCGGTAGTCCCGGCGAAGGCCGGCCGTGCGGCTCCCACGAGCATTGGGACAACACCGAGCCCAAGTATCGCGGCGGCCGTCGCAGATCTGGTCCGCCGCGTGCATGGACGGCCAGGTGCGTATTCTTTCGTCATTCTCTAAGACCTACGATTCGTCAATGGTCTGCCCGCCAAACCACCCCAAGGACAATATGATCAGGTAACTTTTATTACAAGCTGAATATCCGCGCTCTCTTTCGACCAGAAGCTGCTGATGTTGATCATCCCGTAGGTGACCACGTGCCCGTCCGGTGTCTTCCGGCCTTTCAGACCGGCCGCGCTCGTCGGCGGAATGCACCGCCCCGAATACTCTGTTCCGAGAGCGCTGCCGTCACCACACTGACTATCAGCTTCGAGCGCAGCGCGTTGCACCTCTGACCTGTCTCGTCAGGCCCCGCCCGCAGCCAGCAGCGCTCGCGCCTCGCTCAGGTCGGTGCACACGATATCGTCCGCGAATGAGCGGGCGAGCGGCAACAGCTCGCCGGGCACCTCCGCTCGCCCCTGGGCACGGTGCATGCGGGCGACGCTGACGCTCGCGCGCAGCTCGAGCAGTCTCGACCGCTGCCGCCGGGCAATCGCGAGGCTGGTGCGTAACGACGCCTCGGCTACGGCCGGATCGCGACCCGGCACGGCGAAACTGAGTTCGGCCACGAGCCTGTGCGCCTCGGCGGCGAAATAGGTCTCGCCGGTCTCGCCCATGAGCCGCAGTGCCTCGTCGAGCATTTGCAGACCCGCCGTCGCCCGGCCGAGACGGGCCTGGCCCTCCGCCAGCCAGCACAGGCAGGTCGGCACGTCGAGGCCGGCGCCGGTGGCGCGGTAGGCGGCCATTCCCTCGAGGATCTCCCGCATGCCCTCCTCCAGCAGCGTCTCGTCGGCGCCGGCCAGGGCGAGCAATGCCGCCCCCCGGTACATGCGGCCGAGACCGAGCCAGAGCGGCAGGTCCTGTCGGGACGCGATGTCGATTGCGGCCGTGGCATGCCCGAGCGCCTCGCCCGGAGCGCGAAGCAGCAAGTGCAGCTGGGCCAGGTGCGCGTGCAGCGCTCCCAACGTGTTGGGCTGGATTTTCGGCTCCTGCGTAATGGCCACCAGCAGCTCGGCTTTGCGCAGCGCCAGCTCCGGATGGCCTGCCAGGGTTTCGGTCCGTGCGATGAACGCCAGTGCTGCGATGGGATCCTGCCCGAACTGGGCAGCGTGGGCGCCATGGCATCCCGGCCGATAGAGCGCGAGCCCGCGGTTCAGCAGGGACCGGGCCGCCAGGAGCCTGCCGTGGTACAGCTCCATGGTGCCGGCGATGCCGCAGGCGACCAGCATGAAATCGTCGTCCCTGGCCGCACGCGCCGCCGCGAGGCACCGGGCGGCGAGCGGGCGTGCCGCCGCCATCTCCGGCTTCACGCCGTAATAGACGGTCAGACCGAACAGGATGGGGAACAGAGCCGGCC
>JAPJRA010000014.1:16179-18351 GCA_030824835.1 Geminicoccaceae bacterium
CCCTCGCACAGCTCGCGCGCCCGGGCGAAAGCCTGCCGTACCGCTGGCGCCGAGTAACCCGACGACGCCATCAAGGGTGCGCCCAGACCGGTCTGCAGCAGCAGTTCCGTGCGTTGGCGGTCAGGGTCGTCCGGCAGGCCCGCCAGTTGTTCGAGCGCGTTGCGGTAATGGCCGATGGCTTCGGCATTGGCGTAGCGGGCAACGGCGCGTTCCGCCGCTCGCGCATGATACTGAACGGATTTGCGAGCCAGACCGGCCTTGCTGAAGTGGTCGGCCACGACTTCCGGCTCCTCGGCTGCGATCGCCGGGAACTGGTGCACCATGATGCGGGCCAGTCGTGCATGCAGCTCCTGGCGCTGGCTGCCGAGCAGGCTCTCATAGGCGGCATCGCGTACCAGCGCGTGCTTGAAGGCAAAGGTCTCGCGACCGAGCCGCGAGATGGGCTGGACGAGGCCCGTGGCGACCAGTTGCTGGAGCCCGGGCCGGCACTCCGCCCCGACCACGGCGCAAAGCGGCGCCAGGAGCAGAGGCGAGAACTCGCGCCCGATCACCGCCGCGACCTGTGCCACCGGCTTGCCTTCCGCCAGCTGGTCGAGCCGGACCATCAACGAGCCATGCAAGTTTGCCGGCACGCTCACCTCCGGGCCGCCCTGGGCCAGCACGGCCCGCGTCAACTCCTCGATGAACAGCGGCACGCCGTCGGCACGCTCCAGGATTCGCTCGATCAAGCTCCCCGACATGACGTTACCGCAGGCCACCTCCTCGATCATCGCCACGGCGTCGGCCCGCGGCAGCGGCCCGAGCTCGACGGTCGTGACGTGGTCCAGAGCGGCCCAGGGGGCCTCGAACTCGGGGCGGAAGGCGATCACGAGGAGGACGGGGAGACGCCGAACGGCCTCCACCACCCGCTGCAGCAGCTCCAGCGTGGACGGGTCGGCCCAATGTACATCGTCATAGAGCAGAAGCACCGGGGCCTGCGCCGCCAGACCCACCAGCTGCCCGAGGAGCGCCTCGAACGTCCGCTCCTTTCTGCGAGCCGCGCTCGGCTCCGGCCCGGGCGGTCGACTGTCCATGCCGAGCCCCAACAGCTCGGCCAGCACCTGCGGCGTATCGGACGGCGGGCCACTGGCCCGGGCCAGCATCGCCGCCAGCCTCTCGCTCTGCCGCTCGGGCGGATCGTTCCGCCGCAGGCCCGCCGCCCGCTCGAGCAGCCGGATCACCGGATGGAGCGCCGTGCCGACATGATGCGGCGAACAGAACAGCTCCATCTTGATGTGCGGCTGGCCGACCAGCCGTTCGCGTAAGGCACGCACCAACCGGGACTTGCCGATACCGGCCGCACCTGCGAGCAACACCACCTGGCCCCCGCCGCTCCTAGCCAGCCGCCAGTGCTCGAGCAGCTGCGCCAGCTCGGCCCGGCGGCCGACCAGAGGCACGAGCTCCCCGCCGTGCAGGGCCTCGAAGCGGCCCTCGGTGGCACCGTCGCCGACGACACGCCATGCCGGAACCGCGACGTCATACCCCCGGAGCGGCTGCGAGCCGACGCTCTCGAGCGTGAACAGCATCCCCAGCTGCGCGCGGGTCGCCGCGCCGATCAGAATCGTGCCGGACCCGCCCATCGCCTGGAGACGCGCCGCCAGATGGGGGGCCTCGCCGATGATCGACAACTCGTCGGCGCCCCCATCGACGACGACCAGGCCGGTGGCGATGCCGACCCGACAGGCAAGCGCCTGTCGCCCGCGCAATTGCGCCACGGCGGCAACCACCGCCATCGCGGCCCGCACGGCGCGCTCCGCATCATCCTCGTGCGCCCATGGCCAGCCGAAGCAGGCCAGCAGGCCGTCGCCCTGGCGATAGGCGATCCTGCCGCCGAATTGCCTGACGATAGCGGCGACGGTCCCGCCGAACCGTTCCAGGATATCGCGCAGCTCCTCGGGATCGAGGCGGGTGGCGAGTGCGGTTGACCCGACCAGATCGATGTAGGCGACGGTCAGGCGGCGCCGTGCGCCGGCGAGCTGCAGTGGCTCCCGACCGATGACGGCGTTGGCCGCCATTTGCCCCGGCGCGGGAGCCGGCTGCACGTCGTGCTGCCCCGGGGAACGTCGCAACAGGTCATGGTACAGCTGCTCCGTCGCCCCCTCCGGCGCCACCCCGAGCTCCTCCGCCAGGATC
>JAPJRA010000602.1 GCA_030824835.1 Geminicoccaceae bacterium
CGGTCATAGCCGTAGCGCAGCATGATCGGCAGCGAGATCAGGCCCATCGAGATCACCGAGGCCGCGACGACGCCCGTGGTGGCGGCCAGCAGCGCGCCCACGAAGATGACGGCATAGGCGAGACCGCCACGGATCGGGCCGAACAGCTGCCCGATCGTGTCGAGCAGGTCCTCGGCCATCCCCGATCGTTCCAGCACCAGGCCCATGAAGGTGAAGAACGGAATCGCCAGCAGCGTGTCATTGTTCATCACGCCGTAGACGCGCTCCGGCATGGCCTGGAGGAAGTTGGTCGGGAACAGGCCGAGCTCGATGCCGATGAAGGCGAAGGCAAGGCCGTTGGCGGCCAGCGCGAAGGCCACCGGGTAGCCCAGCAGGAGGAGAAGCACGAGGCAGCCGAACATGATCGGCGCCATGTTGTGGATCAGGAACGCGGTCATGTTCAAGCCTTCCCGTCCAACGGCATCCCACCCATTTCGCGGGCCATCACCTCCTCGGTGTGGACCGGCTCGTCGCCGTGTGGGTCCTCGATGTCCCCACGCATCACGGCGATACGCTTGATGATCTCCGACACGCCTTGCAGAAACAGCAGCATGAAGCCCAGCGGGATCAGAGCCTTAGCTGGCCACTGCGCCAAGCCGCCGGCATTGCTCGACTGCTCGTTCTGCAGATAGGAGGTGATGAAGAACGGCACCCCGTCGACGATCATCAGGATCACGAACGGCATCAAAAACAGGAAGTGGCCAAGCAAGTCGATCCAGTCGCGGACACGCTTGGGCAGACGGCTGTTGATGATGTCGATTCGGATGTGCTCGTTCTTGAGGAACGTGTAGGCGGCGCACAGCATGAACACCGCCCCGAACAGCTGCCACTGTGCCTCGAGCCAGGCATTGGAGCTGGAGTCGAATACCTTTCTGATGATAGCGTTGGTGGTCGATATCAGCACCGCCACCAGGATCAGCCAGTAGGTACACTTGCCGATGGCCTCATTGAGCCGGTCAATCGCCGAACTCAGCATCAATGCCGCATTCACCCGTACATCCTCCCTGCAAGGCCTCGGCGACCCTTGGCACGGGACCGCTCGAGGTTCGGGTTTGGAGCATAGCAGCCATGCATCTAGCCGCCCAGCAGGCGAAGCCCCCGATCGGGGACCTGGCGGCGCATTGCCGCGCGACCGTTGCGCTGATGGGCTGCGGCAGCCATCACGAGAAGTCGCGCAGGATTCCAACGCGACCAAGGGACACGCGGGCATGAGCAGTCTTCCCCCTTTGTATCCCATGCACTAATCATTGAACTCAATGAAACTGCGGGGTGTATCGGTCAGGGTCTGGTGGCTCGTTGGTGGCCCGGTCGAGACGAGGCGGGTCAGCGGGATCCGTTGGTAAAGTTTGGCGGCAAGCCATGCCCATTCCACGTCGGCGCAGTGGCAGCGCTGGAGCGGCCCTGGGAAGTGGCATGGGTTCGTTGACTGCTCGGAGCTTCGTGCGCTCAATCGGCATAAAATGACCGTCATGTATCATCAAACTACAGCGCATATATTTGAAAGACTTGAAAGTATTTATGACAGCACGGAGCGACCAAGAATTAATCGATCTGCAGTCTCTGCTGCCGGGCAGAATCACCGACGCATTGGTGGTGCCGGGTCAGGACGACCGCATCGTTCACTGGTGCAAAGGCGCGGAGCTGACGTTCGGCTTCAGCGAACTCGAGGACATGGGGTCTCCACCGTCGTTGCCTTTCGGCTTGTCGAATGCCGACTGTGAGCACGGCGCCCGCGCCATGGCGCTCGGCGGCGACGCCATGAAGCCGTTCGCCGGCGCAAGGACGGCGAACAGCTTCGTGGCGTGATCACTTTGGGCAAGCGCGGGAAGGATCTTGTCGTCATATGCAGAAGGACGTGACACAGCTCAAGGCCATGCACGACCATCAACGGCTGAAGGTGTCGTTTCAGGGCCTGCTCGAGACCCTGCCAGATGCCATGCTGATCGTGAACGCGAGCCACCACATCGTCCTTACAAACGGCCGGGCCGAACAGCTCTTCGACTATCCGGCGGAGCAGCTCATCGGCTCACGGGCGACGACGGTACTGCCGCAGCGGCTTGGGAACTGGGATCCGCGCGGCCAGATCTCCGGGGATGGGCAGGAAACGGTCGGGCGGCGCGCAGGCGGTGTCGAGATCCCGCTGCAGGTCAATTTGGGCCGTTTCGGCCACGATGGGGACCAGCTGATGTCCGTCGCCGCGCGACCTGCCCCGAAGCGGCAGCTCTGCGAGCACTGGTTCCGCATGCTGTTCGATGCTGCGCCGGACGCGATCGTCGTTACCGACCAGTCCGGGCGCATCGTCCTGGTGAACGCGCAGGCCGAGGCACTGTTCGGCTATGATCGGACCGAGCTGATTGGGCGGGCCATGGAGATCTTGCTGCCCGAGCGCTCCCGCAGACGCCATGTCCAGCATCTCGCAAACTATTTTGCCGACTCGGTGGTCCGCCCGATGGGTAGCGGCCTCGAGCTCCACGGTTGTCGGAAGGACGGCAGCGAATTTCCGGTCGAGATCAGCCTCAGTCCGCTTGAGACAAACGACGGGACACTCGTCATGAGCGCTATTCGCGACGGCACCGAGCGCAGACGGCTCGACAGGTTGAAGAGCGAATTCGTGTCGACCGTCAGTCACGAGCTACGTACGCCGCTGACGTCGATTCGAGGCTCGTTGGGTCTGGTGATCAGCGGGGCCGCTGGCGAGCTCCCCAGTCGCGCCCTGAACCTCGCGACGATCGCCCACCGCAACAGCGAGCGTCTGGTCGGACTGGTCAACGATATTCTCGACATCGAGAAGATGGAATCCGGGCACCTGGATTTCGATTTCCAGCCCGTGGAGCTGGTTCCACTCGTCGGGCAGGCCCTGGAGGCCAACCAATCCTACGCAGCAGCCTATCAGGTGAGCTTCCGCCTGATGCCATCGTCCGCGGCGGTGCCCCCGATTCGCGGCGATGTCGAGCGGCTCATGCAGGTGCTCAACAACCTGCTGTCCAACGCTGCCAAGTTCTCCCCGGCCGGCAGTCCGGTCGATGTCCGGATCGAGCCAAGGAACGGGCTCGTGCGGATCAGCGTTCGAGATTACGGTGCAGGCGTCCAGCCGGAGTTTCGCGACCGAATCTTTCAACGTTTCGCGCAAGCCGATTCCAGCGATCGGCGGAACCGTGGTGGCTCAGGTCTTGGGCTTTCGATCGCCAAAGCGATCGTCGATCGGCATGCCGGCACGATCGGGCTCGAGACCCCTGAGGGCGGCCATCGACGGTAGGTCGAACCAGAAGCACGATC
>JAPJRA010000603.1 GCA_030824835.1 Geminicoccaceae bacterium
ATCGAGGCCCGCCCAGACGGTCGTCGGGGCCAGGCGCGTGAGCTCGAGCGCGTGATCGACGTCGAGGCCGTCGACGAGACGCTCGAGCAGCATGCGGCCGTTCAGCTCGACCAGGAAAAGCGGCTCGCCACCATGCACCGCCACCGAGACCATCCGGCCGGCGCATTCCTGCAGGGTCCAGGCGACTACGTTGCTGTTGCGGTCGATCGTGACCGTCGCCAGCCTGCCGTCGCCGCGCACGATCAACAGCCAGCGTCGGCGCCGATCGAAACGCACGGCGACCGGATCCTCGAGCAGATGGCGCGACAGCAAGGCGATGTCGGCGGCCTGATAGGCCTGCTCGCTCTCGGCGTAGAGGAATTCGCGCAGCTCGTGCCCGGATGCACCGATGAACAGGGCGGCACCGTCGACCTCCACCGGATCGAGCCGTCGCGTCGGCCAAGCGCCGATGCGCGTCTGCAGCTCGACCGCGACCGAGCCCGGCGTGAGCGGCGCACCCCGGACGATCCACTCGCCGCCGCTGGTGAACAGCTGCAGCAGCCGGCCCGGCAGCATGCCGCGAATGGTGTGATCCTCGTCGCCGCTCAGACGGAACGAGAATGCCTCGTCGTCGAGGCCGGTACCGGGGTCGAAATTGAACGGATGGCCCGTCTTGGAGAACCAGAGACGGTCGGGCAGATCGCGCGAGCCGCCCAGAACCAGGCGCTCCTGGTGGACCGCGACGCAGGCCGGCCAGCCGCGAGCGTCGCTGAACGCCGCCTCGGCCCAGTCGCGCGTGGGTTCTCCATCCACGAGCTCCTCGAGTGCCACGCCGTTGACATTGGTCCGATCAAGCGGATCGACATTGACGATCCGCAGGTCGCGGCCCTTGACGCGGACGACCGTGCCGGTGCTTTCGGCGGTGAACACGGGCTCGCTGGTCCGGATGGTCAGATAGGTATCGGGCGCGATGGCAGCCTCTGTGCCGCCCTGAATCTCGAGCGCGATTTCGGGCCGGACGAACTTCGCGAACGGCCGCTGCACGCGACGGTAGCCGGAGGCCTGAAGGGCCGTCTCGAAGTCCCAGTCGCGCAGCTCCCAGCTGGAGACGCCGTTCCTGACGAGCTCCTTCGGAGGTACGCCCGGGTGGCAGATCAGGAGTCGATCGCCCCAGCGGGCGGTGCTCAGCTCGGCAATCTCGGCCGGGCCCCAAAGTGTGTCGGTGAACGATCGGATCACCGCGCCGTGCTTCAGGATGTCGAGGCGGTAAGCGCCGAACGCCAGGAGCTCGCCGCCGTCCGGCCCTTCGAACGACAGCAGCCGCAGGGCGCCGGGAATCTCCGTGATCAGGCCAAGGCCGGGCCGGCGGCTCACACCACCCGTCGGATGGACGACCACGTTGCGCAGGCGCGCCGCTCCGTCCTCCTGCGCCTTGAGATCGAGCCTGCCCTGGAGCAGGGGATCCAGCTCGCCGGCCGTGAAGCTGGTCTTGGTGACGAAGGCGCGGCTCATGCCCCGCGCGCCGCGATCAGGGTGAAGTCCTCGAAGCTCTGCGGCGTCGCCTGCTGGCTGTCGATCAGGCGCGCCGTCCGCAGCTCGACCTCGGCCAGGCGGTAAAGGTCCATGGCCCGGCTCGAGCCCTCGGTGAGCGGGATGCAGAATTCGGCGGCGAGCCGTGTCACCAGGAGCGGCATGAAGAACGGGGGCAGCTCGCTTTCATCGACCCGACGCTGGTAGCCGAGCACGACCTCCGTGGCGTCGGTGAGAATGCGACGGCCTTGAATCCGGTAGACGAGCCCCCGGCTGCGCCCCCGCCCCCCGACGCCGACGGAGATCGTCCGCAGGTGATCGCCCGGCAGATCGAAGCCGTGCGCAAAATCCGCGATCGGGATGTCGTCGGCTGGCACCAGGCGGGCCTGCGCCAGCGTGAACGACCAGGGATGGACGCTGAGCAGCGCGTCGCGCGTCAGCGGGTAGAGACGGCGGGCGCAGACCGCTTCCGCGCTGTCGTCCTCCAGGGCGGTGATCGGCTGGGCGCCGATCTTGAGCAGCGCGGTCGTGCAGAGCTCGACGGCGGAGAGGGGCATCGACCTACTCCCGGATCAGGGCGGTGAAGGCGTGTCAGGCAATGGGGCCGATCTGCTGGCGCAGTGCCTGCCACAGCGCCGACGGTGTGGTCGGCAGCAGGGCCAAGAGGCATCCGGCATGGTGAAAGGCGATCAGCAGTGGCCGGCGACGCGGGGCGAAAAGGGCCACGCTATCCGCCTCGGCCGGCAGCTTTCGTATCGACCGATCGGCCCACACCTTGAGGAACGGTGGCAGCATCGCTGCGCCGAACTCGAACCGGGTGACGCCCGGCAGCTTGGCCGCCAGCTCGTCGACGGACAGGGTCGGGCATGCAGCCAGCGGTGTCGCGGTGAGGCTGGTGGCGATGAACAGGGCGCGCACGAGAACTCGGCGCCAGAAACCGCGGCAGATAATCATGAAGATATTCCTATAAATGCACCGCCGGGTTGTTCGACCCGGCGGTGTCTGTCCAGTTCAGTCCGTGTTGACGGCGCCGAAGGTGGTCACGTTGGTGACATCGACCGTGCCGCCCGCATTGGCGACGACGACCACCACGCCATGGGTTGGCGTCGTGCCGAGGCCGGCATTGAGCAGGATGAAGTCACCGACGCGGAGCATCCGGCCGGCGGCGTTGAAATAGCCGGCGTTGTCGACGACGGCAGCCAAGTCGCCCGTGCGGTAATGCCAGAGGGTGAAGCCGTTGGCGTAACCGAGAGCGCTCAGGTCCTTGGACTGGTAAGCCATGATCAGTCCTCCCGGCAGGGCAGCTTGATGACGCCGGCGGCGTCGATCAGGCCGGCGCCCTGGGACATCGAGTTGGCGACGAAGTGGGCGGCGCGGTCGCCGTGCCAGGTGACGTCGGAGGTCACCTCCTGGCCGATGGCGTGACCCACGGCGCTCTTGTGGTACCAGAAGCAGCTTCGAACGCCGTCCGCGAGCGGCAGCCCGGAATGCGGCAGCCAGGTGGTGCCGAGCCACCGCTTGGCCTGCATGCCCCGCCACGGGAGCTGATCGTCACCGACGAACTCGGCGCTGGCGAACTCCTGCAGGTCCAGCAGGTCGGACCACTGCCGCCAGCCGATCACGGCGAAGCGCTGGCCGTCGTCCGGCACGTCGTTGGTGCCCAGCTGCTCGAAGGCTTGCAGCACCTTGGCCTTGGTGAGCCCGGAGCTGCCGTCGCCGGCGGCCTGGCTGCTGCCGCCCAGCGCATCGATGATCGTCTGCGACGTCGCCGCGCGCATGGGCTTCGCCCCGGCCTTCGCCTACGCG
>JAPJRA010000604.1 GCA_030824835.1 Geminicoccaceae bacterium
CGGCAACCAAGAAGCAGCTTGCCGCTCCCTATGGCGTGCAGGTCGGGGCGTTCCAGAAGTCCAAGCAGGCCCGCCAGGCGCTGCAGCTGGCGCTGCGTCGCGCGCCGGACCTGCTGCGCGGCACGATCGTCAGCGTCGCGTCGTTGCAGACCTCCCGCAATCGCACCTTGTTCCGCGCCACCCTGGTCGGCCTCTCCAAGGCCGACGCCGACGCCGCCTGCAAGCAGCTGAAGAAGAAGCGCCAGGACTGCCTCGTTGTTCAGGCCGGCGCGGTCGAGGTCGCCGCGAGGTAGGCACCTCCGGCCGTCGCCGGGTCACGGTGTTTTGCGCCTGCGCCATCGACGCATCTGGTCTGGGCATCGACGCCCGCCGCAACACAGCTATCATCAGGGGTGGCAGTCATCCTCCGATTGCCCTTAGTGTCCCTGGTGGGGCAGGTCGCTGTGGTGGCGCTGCCAGTTGCCGGGAAACGGGAGCGAGAATCATGCAAAACGGGCTGCAGATCCATTTCCATGGGATGGAGACCTCAGCCGCGCTCGAGGCACGGATCCGCGAGCGGTGCGCCGAGCTGGAGCGCCGATGCCCGGGTCTCACCGGCGGACGGGTGACCGTCGAGAAGGAAAATCGCAACCACGTCAAAGGCAACCAGTTCCGCGTCAGCCTCGTGCTGCACCGGCCGGGGCGCGACGTCGTCGTCAGCCGCAGCGGGCCCAAGGACAACGGCCACGAGGATGTCTACATCGCGTTGCGCGACAGTTTCGACGCGGCCGAGCGTCAGGTCGAGGAATCCAGCCGGTAGCATCGGCGCATCGCCAAAGCCAGCCAGCACGGCTGGCGCCGATCGGGCCTCTGACGGTCGGCGCCGCGTCCGGCTTACGTCGGCATGGCCAGCAGCTTGGCCATGCCGAGGCTGAGCTGCTGCATGCCCTCGCCGTCGTGATAGACGAGCCGCAACCGTCGGCGCCGCGCCACCAGCTTGGCGGGCAGCGGGTCGTAACGGAAACTTCCACCGCCCAGATGCGGCGTCACCGCACCGATGTCGGTCACCTGCTCCACTTCCACCCGGAGCAGGCACAGGCGCCGTCCGCTGTCGTCCACGCCCTCGAACGGCACCCCGGCCAGCCGCAGGAAGCTGGTCGGGTCCGACGCGGTGGCGAAGCTCTCGACGAACGCCGCCTCGACCAGGTCGAAATCCGGCTCGGGCTGGCCAGGTCGGACTTGCGCCGCCCCCTCCGGCCGATGCGGCACCTGCCACTGGGCCGGTCGATAGGGCGGGTGATTGTGCCCCGGCCCGTGGCCGTGCTCGTGCCCATGGTGATGATGCCCGGGGTGACCGTGGTCGTCGTGCATCAGAAGCTGACCGGCTTGTCGATGATCCCCTTGTGGCTGCCGAGCTTGCCATTGGCGACCATGGCCCCCAACACCTCGACGACGACCCGCGTGGCGAGCAGGGCGGTGATATCGGAGGTGTCGTAGGGCGGGCTGACCTCGACCACCTCGAGCCCGCACAGGCCTTCCTTGGCGACCAGCCCCAGCAGCTTCAGGGCCTCGCGCGGCAGGAAGCCGCCGGGCTCAGGCCAGCCGGTGCCCGGCACGAAACCGCAGTCGACGCTGTCGACGTCGAAGCTGATATAGACCGCGTCGGTGCCGTCCCAGGCCAGCTCGAGCGCTATCTCGGCTGTCCGCTCCAGGCCCAGCCGCTCGACGTCCTCGATGCTCAGCACGTTGGTCTGCCGGCGCCGCGCCTCCTGGATGCCGGTGCGCGGCACCTGCCAGCCACCGATGCCGATCTGGACCAGGTTCTTCGGGCTGACGTTCGGCAGGTTGGTCGCCCAGTACCACGGCGTCGTGTGCATCCGCTCGTCCAGGTCCTTCTCCTGGATGTCGATATGGCGGTCGAAATGAATGATGCCGATCTTCTTGGACGTGCATTGCGCGATGCCGCGCACGCAGGGAAAGCCGATCGAATGGTCGCCGCCCAGCAGCAGGGGCAAGGCGCCGCTGGAGGCGACATGCGCGACCCCGCGCGAGATCTGGTCGAAGCTCTTCTCGAGATTGCCCGGGATCGTGAACACGTCGCCGGCGTCGCACATGGTCATCTGCTCGCGCAGGTCGACGCCGAGCTCGAAATTGTAGGTCTGGTAGAGCGCCGAGATCCGCCTGATGCCTTGCGGCCCGAAGCGCGTGCCCGGGCGGTAGGTGGTGCCGCTGTCGAACGGGATGCCCAGCACCGCCGCATCGTACTTGGCAACGTCGCGGACGTTCTCGACATAGGGCGCCTTCAGGAACGTGTTGATGCCGGCAAAGTGGGGCAGCTCGCCGCGCGCGAACGTCGGGATGGTCCGGTCGGTCAGGCTTTCCGCACCGGGCAGGCCCATGTCGAGCGCCCATTGCTGCTCCTTGCGCCAGCCCTCCCCGGGCAGCTTGCCCTCGGCCTCGACCGCCTTCCAGCCCAGGCTGTTGAGCTTGTCGTAGGAGGGATGGTGATGGCGGCGGGTACCAGGCAGGGCCGCCGGCGTCAGGCGGCCGGCGGCACGGCGATCGTGGTGGCGGTCCATGGCTGCGGTACCTCGCTCGAGTTGTAGCCCTTGAGATCGTAGGTGATCGTCGCCCCGAATGCATCGGGCGCCTGCGGATCACGCCGGACCCGGTCGAAGGTGAGGACCCTGGAGCCCAGCTTGAAGGCCTCGCCGATATCGTGGGTGACCATGAACACGGTCATCCCCGTCTCGCGCCAGAGCTTGGTGATCAGCTCGTGCATGTCGTTGCGGATGCCGGGATCGAGCGCGCCGAACGGCTCGTCCAGCAGCAGCACCTTGGGCTTGAGGATCAGCGCCTGCGCAATCGCCAGCCGCTGCTGCATGCCGCCCGACAGGGCGGTGGGCCAGGCGTCCAGCACATGGCCCAGCCCGACCTCGGCCAACAGCCGCGCCGCCTCTTCCTGCGCCACCCGGCGACGCGCACCGAACAGGCGGCCCAGGCGCCTGCTCTGCGCCAGCTCCAGGCCCAAGACCACGTTGCCCAGCACCGACAGATGCGGGAACACCGAGTAGCGCTGGAATACGATCCCACGGTCGCGGTCGGGCTCGGCGCGCAAGGACTCGCCGTCGATGGTGACCGCACCGCGGCTGGCAGTCTCCACGCCCAAGAGGATGCGCAAAAAGGTGGTCTTGCCGCAGCCGCTGGCACCGACCATCGTGACGAAGCTGCCGCTCGCCACGTCGAGCGAGAGCCGCTCGAGCACGCTGCGCTCCCCGAACGACTTCCACAGGCTGCGCACCTGAACCCGGCTCATGCGCCACCTGCCCACGGG
>JAPJRA010000605.1 GCA_030824835.1 Geminicoccaceae bacterium
GTCGAGCAGGAGTGCGGCGTGGGAGTCGGCAAGCTCGTCATCGCTTGCCGCTTCCACGAGCGCGCCCAGAAGCTGGCTACGGACGTCATGGGAGCGTCCCGCAGCGGTGATGTAGGGCAGCGCCGGCGCCGCTTCGCTCTCGGCGACGATCCGCAAGGAGGCAATCTCAGTCGGGGCGACCCGCTCCAGCAGAGCATAGGTCACACAATCGATGGCGGCCAAATCGGCCGCGCCGCGGACGATGGCGCCGAGCGAGGCGCGGTGGCCGCCGGTCTCGACGGCCCCGGCAAAAAACGGCCCCGGCAAGCCGGCTCGGACGAGCACATGCCCGAGCGCCACCCAGCCCGAATGCGAGCCGGTATAGTTCACCGCCGCGGTGGCGCCGACGAAATCTTCGAGATGCCGACGCGGATCGGCCCGGCGGGCGACCAGCCATGACCGGTAGGTGCCGGCGGCGCAGCCGGCGGCGCGATAGCGAGGTATCGCCACTGCCTCCACCTGCCCCGCGAGATGAGTGACCAGATCCCGGCCGCAGCATTGGCTCAGCAGCAGGCCCGGCATGCGCCAGATGGAAGCCGCAGGCTCCGTTCGATCGAGCCCGAGCGGCACCAGCTCGATGCCCTGCCGGGCCACAGCCTGCGCGATGCCCAACCACCATGCATCCGTGGCGACGCGCAGCTCTGGCAGGTCGTACATCGGCAGGCTGGCCCGCATCGCCACGGCCCGCAGCTCAAGCATGGTCAGGATGGACGGGATGATCCTTGGGGCGGACCAGGAAGTGGCGCGCAATGGCGTGGTAGCCGGCGATCAGGTAGCCGCCGTTCCAGGCCAGGATCTCGTCCCGGCGGGCCCGGTAGAGCGCGGGCAGGCGGTACCAGGCGACGCCTGGCCAACGATGGTGAACGGCGTGCAGGTTGTTGTGAAGGAACAGGAAACCGAAGATGCCTGCATCCTCGACCACGGCGCACCGTGCGCCCGGATCTCCGGCCGGGCGGTGCTCCATGTAGCTGCGCAGCATGGTGAGCGCGGTGCCCGGTAGGACGAACAGCACGAGATATTGCCAGAACGGCATGCCGCAGACGGCGACGATCCAGGTCAATAGCGCCGCCATCCAGAGGCTGTGCTCCAACCAAATCCGCAGGTGACGACGGTCGCCTGCCGCCAACAGGCGCAGCTCCTCGCGCCAGAAGCCGGCGACGGCCAGAATCGGGCCGACGATCAACCGGCCGGCCAGCGTCTGGTTGGTTACCAGCACGGCCCGCATCGGTGCCGACAGGCTTCGCCATTGCCCCGCGGTGACATAGTAGCTCTCAGGGTCGTCCAGCGGATCGGTGAGGCTGTCGTTGCGATGATGACGCAGGTGGAGCTGGCGATAGACCTCGTACGGCAGCCAGAGCCAGAGCGTCGGCTTGCCAAGCGTATCGTTGAGCCAGCGGATGCGCGTCGGATGGCCGTGGATGACCTCATGCTGCAAGCTGCCATGGAGCACCACGGTAATCGTGCCCAAAAGCAACAGGACCGTCCAGGGTAGCGCCGCGTGGTTCCAGGTCAGCAGCAGGAAGTGGACGTAGATCCCAGTTGCTAGGGCAACTGTCGGCCATTCAATCCAGTAGTCCTGCGCCAGCTCGTCGCGGCCCGGGGCCGCGACGCGTCCAGATTCCACTTTCATCCCCACATCCGGTCGAGTGTGTTTTTATGTACACATATTTCACGCCATTGTGGCTTTCATAGCAACAAGAATCTGCACCTGCGGTGCAGGCTGGTCACAGTTGGGGATGTTGCGCTACCAACGAGGTCGCTGCAGGAGCCCGTCGCCATGCCCGATCATGATCTCGTCATCCGCGGTGGCACCATCGCCACGACCACCGATGTCTTCCGCGCCGACGTCGCCGTTCGTGGCGAGCGGATTTCCGCCATCGGCCTGGACCTGGGGTCCGCCATTGCCGAGATCGACGCCACGGGCAAACTCGTCCTGCCGGGCGGCGTGGACAGCCACTGCCACATCGAGCAGCTTACGGCCTCGGGCTTGATGAATGCCGACACGTTCGAGACCGCGTCGCGCTCCGCGGCCTTTGGCGGTACCACGACGGTGATCCCGTTCGCGGCCCAGCATGTCGGTATGAGCCTGACCAAGGTCGTCGAGGACTACCATACGGCAGCGGCCCGCGGCGCCGTGATCGACTACGCGTTCCACATGATCCTGTGCGATCCCCGGCCGGAGGTGCTGGCCCACGAGCTGCCACCGTTGGCGCGGGCGGGACATGGCTCGCTGAAGGTGTTCCTCACCTACGATCGGCTACGGGTCGAGGATGCCCAGTTCCTGGATGTGCTGGAGGCAGCCCGGAAACATGAGCTGATGGTGTGCGTCCACGCCGAGAATCACGGCATGATCACCTGGATGGGCAAACGTCTGATCGCCGGCGGTTATCGGGAGCCGCGCTACCATGTGCCGTCCCACCCACGGCTGGGCGAGATCGAGGCCATCGGACGGGCCATCGCCTGCGCGGCGCTGATCGACCAGCCGCTGATGATCTTCCATGTCAGCACGGCTGAGGGTGCGGGCGTGATCCATCGCGCGCGCGGCGAAGGCCGCAAGGTCTGGGGCGAGACCTGCACGCAATATCTGACGTTGGGCGCCACCGATCTCGACCGGCCGGGCCTCGATGGGGCGATGTGGATGTGCTCGCCGCCGCTGCGCGAGCCGTCCGACCAGGAGGCACTGTGGTGGGCGCTGGAGATCGGCACGCTGCAGGCCGTATCGTCCGATCATGCGCCCTATCGTATGGACACCACCGGCAAGCTCGCCAAGGGCCCCGACGCCCATTTCAAGGAGATCGCCAACGGCATGCCCGGTCTCGAGCTGCGGCTGCCGGTGCTGTTCGACGCCATGGTGAGCCGGGGGCGGCTCGGGCTCGAGAAGTTCGTCGAACTGACGGCCACGGCGCCGGCGCGGCTCTACGGCCTGCACGAGCGCAAGGGCAGCATCGCCATCGGCCTCGACGCCGACATCGCCATCTGGGACCCGGCGCGTACCGTGGAGATCACGCAAGGCCCGCGGCACGACAATGCAGGCTACACGCCCTTCGCCGGCCGTACCCTCCAGGGCTGGCCCGAGACGGTGTTGCGCCGGGGCCACGTCGTCGTCGCCGACGGCGAACTCCGCGCTGCGCCCGGCTCCGGCCAATTCCTGCCCCGTCGCGGCGGCCCCGCTGCAGTCCCTCTCGGCCGACCGGCGCCGGAACTGGATCCCGGGCGAAATTTCGGGGCGCGGCTGCTCGGCTGACCGAACGGACGCCTGCGGGTCCAGCGGC
>JAPJRA010000606.1 GCA_030824835.1 Geminicoccaceae bacterium
GTGTGCGAGGAAGCGGCGTGCCCCAACATCGGCGAGTGCTGGACCAAGAAGCACGCGACGGTGATGATCCTGGGCGATACCTGCACCCGGGCCTGCGCCTTCTGCAACGTCAAGACCGGCATGCCGCTGGCGGTCGATCCCAAGGAGCCGGCGCACCTGGCCGAGGTCGTGGCGACGATGGGCTTGGCCCACGTGGTCATCACCTCGGTCGACCGCGACGACCTCCCGGACGGCGGCGCGTTCCAGTTCGTGCGCTGCATCGAGGCCATCCGGGCGGCCCGGCCCCAGACCACGATCGAGATCCTGACGCCGGACTTTCTCAGGAAGCCGGGCGGCATCGAGGCGATCGTGGCCGCCAGGCCCGACGTCTACAACCACAACCTCGAGACGGTGCCGCGTCTGTACCGGACGGTGCGGCCGGGGGCGCGCTACTTCCATTCCCTGCGCCTGCTGCAGAAGGTCAAGGAGCTGGACCCGAGCCTGTTCACCAAGTCCGGGATCATGGTGGGTCTGGGCGAGGAGAAGCGCGAGGTCCTGCAGGTCATGGACGACATGCGCTCGGCCGACATCGACTTCCTGACCATCGGCCAGTACCTGCAGCCGACGCCGCGCCACCACAAGGTGTTGCGCTTTGTCGAGCCCGCCGAGTTCGACGGCTATGCCCGCTCCGCTCGCGCCAAGGGCTTCCTGCAGGTCTCGGCCTCGCCGCTGACCCGCAGCTCCTACCATGCCGGCGACGATTTCGCGCGCCTGCGCGACGCCCGCGCCGCGCGTCTCGGTGCTGCCGTCCAGGACATGGCGGATGCCGACGCACGCTGAGAAGAGGCTGCTGCCCTATCGGCCGGAGCAGCTCTACGAGCTGGTGGCCGGGGTCGACCGCTATCCTGAATTTCTGCCCTGGTGCAAGGCGGCGCGGATCACGCGCCGCGACGGCGACGTGTTCTTTGCCGATCTCGTCATCGCCTTCAAGGTGTTCCGGGAGCGGTTCAGCTCCAAGGTCACGCTGCAGCCGACCTCGGGTGTCGACGTCGAATACATCAACGGCCCGTTCCGCTACCTGAACAACCACTGGCGCTTCGACCCCGCGCCGGAAGGCTGCCTGCTCGATTTCTATGTCGACTTCGAGTTCAAGTCGAAGCTGCTGCAAAATCTCATCGGATTGCTGTTCAACGAGGCCGTACATCGCATGGTGGCCGCGTTCGAGAATCGGGCGCACGCGCTCTACACGCCCATCGTCACCGCGCAGGCCGCCGACAGCCGGCTGATCGGCAAGCCCGCCATCGGCTGAGGTTGGGCAGCGGGTTGCCGATCGTGCTCGCGGACCAAGGCGCAGCGGCCTTGGACCGCAGCGTGTGCCGTTTGGTGACCGTGCCCTGCCCTAAGAAATACTAACTCACCCAAGTGATTGGCGGGCCGCGTGCGTTCGTCATGGCGGCTGGTGTCTATGTTGAACCCGCCGAGACCGCCCGCTGCGAATAGCTGCCTAACCCGCTTCCGGCGCTCGACTGACGCCGGAACGATGGCTAGTACACTGCCGCAGTGCAGCACTGAAAACCGGTTGCGAAGCGAATAATTACCCTTAAGATTTTGTAACGGGGGAGCTGGAGCATCGGCGATGTTGTTTGTCACGAACGGCACTTTCAATGCCGCGAGCAAGGTCATCAACCCGCAGTCGCACGAGGCCCTCTCGATCGCCGGCAAGCGTGGCAGCAGCACGGTCTTCACCGCCGATGGTGACGATCGGACGTTGTTAGGCGATAGCCATGCCACGAACCATCACGACGCCATCATCTACGATCTGACGCTGGGCGGGACCAGTGCCCTACGTCTGTCGGGCTTTAACCAGTTTCTGCTGGGCGAGGGCAATGACGTCCTCGATCTCACCTCCCGGTCGGGTCATGCGGCCTACGATTATGGCGAGCGTTACGACCCGAATGGGTTCACTACCGACCTCGTGGTCGATGCCGGAAGCGGCAACGATGTCGTCTGGACCGGTGCCAGCAACGACTTCGTCGTCGGCGATGAGCACAATCCATTCACCGCACCGGCGCTCGCCGTGGGTGGCGACGATGCGATCGATGGTGGCGCCGGCAACGACTATATTTTTGGCGACGTCTATGACGGTGGCCCCTTCACCGCTGGGGACGACGTGCTGGCCGGTGGCGCCGGCAGGGACCGCATCTTCGGCGAGGCTTTTCACACCTCGGGCGGCCTGATCGCGGGCAACGATGAGCTGCGTGGCGGCAGCGGTGCCGACCAGCTTTACGGGGATGTCTACATCATCTCGGGGCTCAGCTCGGGGCAGTCCCTCACCTTCGGCGACGATAAGCTCTACGGTGGTGCCGGCAACGACCAGCTCTACGGCGATTTCGATGCCAGGATCTCGGATGCGGGCACGTTCCACGGAGGCGATGACCGGCTGGTAGGCGGTGCCGGCAACGACACGCTGTACGGAGATTCCAGCAACACGACCAGCTCGATCGTCGTCGGTGGGGCCGACGTGTTCGTCTTCGCGAACGGCGACGGTCAAGATGTGATCGGCGATTTCGGCCGTGGCGCCGACCGGATCGACGTCAGCGCCTTCGGGTTCACGAGCTTCGTCGAGGTCTCCGGCCTGATCACCTACAACGGTGCGCACAACGTCGCGACCATTGCCTTCGATGCCGACGACAGCGTCACAGTCCAGCAGTACGCCCAGGCCAGCTTCACGCTGAGCGACGCCGACTTCATCTTCGCCTGACCGGGTGCCGCGGCGCCACCATCATCCCCAGCAAAGGAAACATCGATGCAGGAGGAAGAGAGCCTACCCGCCGAGCGGCGTGTCGAGGCGGCCGCGGCACAGGAGCCGGCCGACCGCCGGGTGGCGATCGAGCGGCTGGTCCAACTGGCGGCGGTAGGGCCGCTGGCGGCGATGCTGTTCGACCCGAAGCGCGCCGAGGCCTATGGCGACGGCGGCTTCGACTGAGCCAGTCGCGATCCCATGACCGGCCTGCGCCGGATCGCCCTGGCACCGGATGCGCTGGTGGTTCAGTGCGGCAGCTCGGGTCAGGTCTGGCTGCTGGAGGGGGCGGCAGCGGCGGCCTACGGCGCAGCGGACCCGGCGATCGTGACCGAGGCGCTGGCGGTGCTCGACGGCAAGGCCGGGCCGTCGGGCCGACCCAGCCGTGTCGGCTCGGCCTGCACGGTGCCGGACGGCTCGGCGCCGCTCGAGCTGACGGTTGCGTTCGGCGGGCCCACGCTGCGGGTACGCTGCTGGGACGCGCGGCTGGTGCCGTCGCTCGCCGCGCTGCTGGCCCCGCTGGCCGTAGGC
>JAPJRA010000607.1:0-219 GCA_030824835.1 Geminicoccaceae bacterium
GCTCATCGCTTGGGCTCCCTTCGCTCGGGCCGCACCTTGTTTCGGCGCTGCGGCCTTGGATGATTGTGGGGGGTGGGGCTCAGTCCTTGACCGCGACGCCCCAGGGGAACGATCCGACCGGGACGGACCTGACCACCTTCTGGCTCTCGACGTCGATCACCGAGATGTCGTTGGAGACGCCGTTGGTGGCGTAGAGCGTCTTCTGGTCCGGGCTGAAGG
>JAPJRA010000607.1:229-3310 GCA_030824835.1 Geminicoccaceae bacterium
TTGCTGATGCGGATGCCGACGGGCTGGATCGCCTGCTTGGGCACGCCCGGAATCGCGAACTCGATCTTCTTCTTCACCTGGCGGCTGGCATTGTCGATCACGCTCACCGTGCCGCCGACCTCCGAGGAGATCCAGATCTCGGCATCGTCATGGGTCCATTCGGCCACGCGCGGGCGCTGGTCGACCAGGACATTGTCGACGATCTCGTGCGTGTCGGTGTTGATGAAATGCGCCATGTTGGTGGTCTCGCTGGTGTTGACCACCCACTTGCCGTCATGGCTCACGCCGATGCCTTCGGGCTCGACGCCGACCGGGATCTCCGAGAGCGCCTGGCGCGTGGCCGTGTCGATCACGGTCACCATGTTGTCGTCCTCGTTGGCGACGTACATCACCGCCCCGTCGGGCGAGAGGCCGATCACCTCCGGGTCCGGGCCCGAGGGCAGCTTGCCGACGATCTTGCGGGTCGCGGTGTCGAGGATCTGGACCGTGTCGTCGTCCGAGGCGGTGACGTAGAGCTGCTTGCCGTCGGGGGAGAGCACGAGGCCGCGCGGCCGGTTGCCGACGGGCACCGTGTCGATGACCGCGAGCGTGGTGCTGTCGAGCACCGTGACCGAGTTGCCCTTCTCGTTGGAGACGTAGATCGTGCCGGCCTGGGCTACCGGCGCCAGGGTCGCTGGTGCCAGGGCCGTGGCGGCGAGCAGGGCGAGCGTCAGCGGGCGGGTCATTCCCTCGTCCCTCAGTTCAGGTGGCAGCTGGATTCGGGCTCGTCGAAGCCCAGCGTGTCCAGGGGCGTGCGCTGGTGCAGGAACTGGTCCTGCGGCGAGACCGAGACCAGCATGCGCGGCGTAACCAGGAGGATCGGCTGGCGCATCTGCTGGTTCCAGCGCCGGAAGCTGAGCCCCTGGCCCTTGAAGCCGCCGACCTCGAAGCTCGGGCCCAGCATGTAGTCGTGCAGCGCTGCCGGCTCGGCATTCTGCGAGCGGGTCACGGCCTCGCCGATGGCGCGCACCGCGAGCCAGGCATTGTAGTCGCGCTCGGTCATCGGCCGGCCCGTGACCTTCTCGAACCGGCGCTGGAGCTGGGTGCCGCCCCATTGCTCGTGCACCCGGCTCCAGTTCGAGGGCACCAGCCCGGCGCTGCCGGTCACGGGCCGTGCGTCCCAGGTGCGGTAGGGCAGATATTCGGCGAACACGTCGGCCTCGTCGGCGGCGACGATCACGTCGAATTCGGGCGCACCTTGCGTGAACACCGGCATCTGGGTCTGCACCTGGACATGGCCCGTGTCGGTGCGGCGCGCACCGCCCGTATCCTCGTAGGTGCGCTCGGCGACGATCTTGGCGCCGAACTTCCTGGCCGAATGGCGGTAGGCCTCGGCCAGGAGCTTGTCCTCGGGGTGCGAGCCCGCGATCAGGAACAGGCGCGTCCAGCGCTTCCAGACCAGGTACTGCAGCAGCGCATCCGCCTTCATCGCGCGCGACGGCGCCACGTTGAAGGTGCTCTTGAAGCACTGGCTGGTGCGCAGGACATCGTCCTCGGCGCGGGAATTGAGCAGGAGCGCCCCCGCCTGGTCGGCGAGCGGCGCCAGCTTGACGAGATCCTCGGCCTTGAGATCGACCACGAACAGCCGCTCGCCGGCGGCCACCGCCTCGGCGAAGGCGGCGGCAAGGTCGGCGTCGCGCGGCAGCAGCCGCTCCTTCAGCGTGTAGTGATGCTTGAGGAAGCGGCCGGTGGTCTCGTTGTCGGCCACGCCCTGCTGCACGCCGCGCAGGCCCTCGTCGGCCAGGATCGGCTCGACCAGCGACAAGGGAACCTTGGGCTCCTCCTCACGGCCGAGATAGGTGATCGTGACCGAGAGCTCGGCCGCGACGGCCGGGGCCGCAAGCCCCAGCCAGAGCAGCGCGCCCACGATCAGCCTGGCCCTGCTCCAAGCCATGCCCTGCCATCCCAGATCTGCCGGCCCCTTGCGGGCCATGGTGCCATTGGGTCGATTTCTAGGCCGGCCCGGCCGATAGGTAAAGGCCTATGGGGGGTATAACCGGCGGCTAATAGGCCGCCCGGATCGGAGCGCGATCAGGGCTGGATCGCCACGCCCCAGGGATAGCGGCCGACCGGGATCGACTTGATCACCTTGAGGGACGGCACGTCGATCACCGAGACGTCGTTGGAGACGCCGTTGGTGGTGAGCAGCAGGCGCTCGTCGGGGGTGAAGTCCATGTGCCAGACGCGCCGCCCCACCAGGAGATAATCCTTCACCTCGAAGGTCTGGGCATCGACCACGGCCACCCGGTTGGCCGGTCCCAGCGCCACGAAGGCGGTCTTGCCGTCGCGGGTGAGCCGGATGCCCACGGGCTGGATCTGCTCGGGCGGCACGCCCGGCACGGCAAAGCGGATCTTGTGGATCACCTCGGCGGTCGCGGCATCGATCACGGCCACGCTGCCGCCGACCTCGCTCGAGGCCCACAGGCGCTTGTCGTCGGCCGTGAAGCGCGCATAGCGCGGGCGCTGGTCGACCAGCGTGTTGGCGACGATCTGCTTGCTCGCGACGTCGATCCAGTGGACCATGTTGGTGGTCTCGGAGGTGGTCACGGCGAGCTTGCCGTCATGGCTGATCGCCATCCCCTCGGGCTCGATGCCGACGTCGATCTGCGCCACGACCTGGCTGGTCTCGGTGTCGACCACGGTGGTGATCGCATCGTCCTCGTTGGCGATGTAGAGCAGGTGGCCATTGGGATGCAGGTCGAAGAACTCGGGATCGGCACCCGAGGGCAGGTTGCGCACGACCTTGCGGGTCGCCACGTCGATCACCTGCACCGTGTCGTCGTCCGAGGCGCAGACGAAGAGCTTGGTGAAGTCGCGGCTGAACACGATGCCGCGCGGCCGCTGGCCGACCTTGACGGTCCCGATCGGCGCCAGCTTGTCGATGTCGATCAGGGTGAGCGTGTTGTCCTTCTCGTTCGACACCCAGGCCGTGCTCGCCGCCTGGGCGTCGAACGAGAAGGACAACACGCTCTCGGTGATCGATGTCGGCACGTTGCAGGTGATCGACACGATCCCGGTGGGCCAGCGCCCGAGGGGCATCAT
>JAPJRA010000608.1 GCA_030824835.1 Geminicoccaceae bacterium
GCGCAGGTCGTGATCGAGTTCTCCACGCCGGAGGCCACGCTGGCCAATGCGGCCATCTGCGCCGCCCATGGCTGCGCGCACGTGATCGGCACCACCGGGCTGACCACCGAGCAGGAAAGCGCGCTGCGCCAGTTGGCCAACGGCACCGCCATCGTCTGGGCGCCCAACATGAGCGTCGGCGTCAATCTCCTCCTGGGTCTGGTCGAGCAGGTCGCGAGGACGCTCGATCCGAGTTACGACATAGAGATCCTGGAAATGCACCATCGGCACAAGGTGGACGCTCCCTCGGGGACGGCGCTGGCCCTGGGGCGGGCGGCCGCCCGCGGTCGCGAGGTGGCCTTCGACCAGAAGGCGGTGACGGTCCGGGACGGCATCACCGGCGCCCGCCGCTCGGGCGATATCGGCTTCGCGACGCTGCGCGGCGGTGACGTCGTCGGCGAGCACCGGGTGCTGTTCGCCGGTGCCGGCGAACGGATCGAGCTCGGCCACGTCGCCACCGACCGGCGCATCTACAGCGTCGGCGCGGTGCGGGCGGCGATGTGGGCCGCCCGGCAACCGCCCGGCCTCTACGGCATGGCGGAGGTGCTGGGGCTGCGGCCGGTGGGCGCCTGACCCCTCAGCCGACGGCAGCCTTGGCGGCGTCGTCGGCAGGGTAGGTCAGCAGCACCGGCAGCCGCCGCGCCTGACCGACCCAGTCGGCGACCTCCTCCGGCGTCGGCGAGCGACGGGCGAGCCGTTCGCTGCGATTGTAGTCGCGCAGCTGGCGGTGCAGCACCTCGGGATCGCGCGCCGCCAGGGTCTCGACGTCGTGGATGCCCATTTCCTCCAGCATCAGGCCGAAGACCGCGCCGATGCCGTTGATCCGCGCCATGTCGGCCAGCTGCACGAGTTCCGTCAGGATCTCCGGCGGCAGCTTGGTGGTGCGGGCCAGCGCAAGGCGGCTCTCGTGGCGGGCCGCGGCGTTGAGCAACTGGCTGCAGGTGGTGATACGGCGCACCTTCAGCGCCACCCGGACCTGGAACGGAACGCCACGCAGCTTGCTGATCGGCAAGGCATATTGAGGGGCGAGATCGGGATGGCCGAGGGCCGTGACGGCGGTCGGTGTAATCTGACGGCTTTGCATAATGCCTCGCACTTATTTGGAACCCCGTGCGGGGCCGAGCCCCGCGAGAACCACTATGGCAATCGATATGCCACCGCCGGCCAACCCAATACACATGCTGGCGCACCTAGATACTCGCAGACAATATAAGGTTTCCCACACCGACCGTAACAAGAGGTTGACCAGAAGGCAGCTTTCTCGCCTCCGTGAAAAGCCATCAACATTACGCACTTGTTAACTCATCCATAATGATAACAGGAATCGCCACAGAGTTGAGCCAATCAACTCGCATGAAGCCGAGAAACCGCAAGTTCGCTGGATTCCGACGCTTCCGTCGAGGCATGCCGGCGGTCGGGTACCGCATGCGCCTGTCAAGAAATCCGACGCTCAGGGGCCGTCTGTCGCCGGCTCCCGGTACCGATTGAGCGCATTGCGCAGCGCCCGTGCGAGATCGATCCTATCCTCGAGAGTGAGAAAAGTCCCGACACGTACGCGAAGCCCATGCGATACTAGGGTAAGTAAACTGTTGCTTCGGGGCGGGTCGTCCATGTCGACGCGCACCCAGTAGGGCTCGAATCGCCAGTCCATGGCCGTCCCGTCGGCCTCGATCCGCCGCACATGGAGGCCCGAGCTGTCGAGCCGGATCAGCTCACGGCGGAGGGCTTGGCGCTGCGCCGCGCGAAAGGCGAGATAGAGCAACAGCACATCGAGCCCGAAGAACCCGGCGACCGGCCACGCACCCGCGAGGACGAAGGCCACGCCCAGGGCCACGCTGGCGCTGGACACCCCGATCATGAGCACGATAAATCCTGCCCGGCCGAATGGCGGGTTCGGGTACAGCACCGCCTCGAAGGCCCGTTCGTCTGCCTGCATCGGGTCCGATGCCTCGTCCGATTTCACTGACCGATGGTATATGCCCCACGCGCCCGCCACGCCAAGCCTGCCCGAACCGGCCGCTGGCAGCCTGCTCTCTCCCGACGAGATCGACAGGTTCTTCGCCCGGCTGGCCGATGCCACGCCCGCGCCCCGCACCGAGCTCGCCTATAGCGACCCGTTCAGCTTGCTGGTGGCCGTCGTGCTGTCGGCCCAGGCCACCGACGTCGGCGTCAACAAGGCGACCAAGGCCCTGTTCGCGGCGGCCCCCACGCCCACCGCCATGGTGGCGCTCGGCGAGGATGCGGTTCGCGAGCACATCAAGACGATCGGCCTGTACCGCAACAAGGCGAAGAACGTGGTGGAGCTCAGCCGCCGGCTGCTCGAGCGCCATGGCGGGCAAGTGCCGCGGGAGCGCGCGGCGCTGGAGGCCCTGCCCGGGGTCGGCCGCAAGACCGCCAATGTCGTCCTCAACGAGGCGTTCGGCGAGCCCACGATCGCCGTCGACACGCACGTGTTCCGTGTGGGCAATCGGACCGGCCTCGCCCCCGGCCGGACGCCCGAGGCGGTCGAGGCGACCCTGAACGCGGTCGTCCCCGCGCGCTTCAAGCACGGCGCCCATCACTGGCTGATTCTGCATGGTCGCTATGTCTGCGTGGCCCGCCGGCCCAACTGTCCGGCCTGCGTGGTGCGCGACCTGTGCCGGTACGCGGACAAGACGCCGGCCACGACCGTTCAGCTCGGGTCGTAGGCGCCGACGACGCCCTGGTCGGTCAGGGCGCAGCCGGTCAGCCGGCGTTCGGCCGCCAGCATCCGCCACGACAGCATCGCCTGCGCCTGCCGCAGCACCTCCCCGGCCGCCGCCGCATCGCCGGCCCGGTCGTGCAGCCAGCCGGGGTCGGCCGCGGCATCGAAGCAGAGTGGCGGCAGGGCCGTGAAGTGCACGTAGGCATGCCGGCCGTCGAAGCGGGTCGCCAGGGCGCAGGCGTCGCTCGGCAGCCGGAGGGTCCGCTCGTAGGTGCCGGCGACGACGTCGCGGAAGTCGTGCTCCCAATGGACCGCCGGGCGTGTTGTGCGCTGCGGTTCTCCTGTAAGGAAACCCGACAGGTCGGTGCCGTCGCACTGCCGCGGGACAGGCAGGCCCAGCGCCGTCAGGACCGTGGGCATCAGGTCGACATGCTCGGTCAGCGCCGTCACCCGGTGGCCGCGCGCGCCCTCCGGCAGCCGGGCCAGCAGCGGCACGTGGAACGCCTGCGGGAAGAACCCGGCCTTGCCCAGCATCCAGTGGTCGCCCAGCATCTCGCCATGGTCCGCGGTGAACAGGACGAGGGTC
>JAPJRA010000609.1 GCA_030824835.1 Geminicoccaceae bacterium
CCCCGCGGGGGGCGGCACAACAGCGCGTGCATCGCCTACGCCAGGCGCGCCGGGAGCTGCGGGAGCGCTTCGGCCTGAGCGAGCGGGCACTCGCCGCGGCGTTCCAGCTCGTGGCGCGCGAGATCCTCGACCCCGAGACCTATGCCGCCATCGCGGCCGAGGCCGGCCGCCGCCTGCGAGGCGCGCCCGCCATCAGCGAGGAGGACCAGTAGATGGCCGTCTTCACCGAGACCCGCCACACGGGCGGCTTCATGCTCAGCGAGGCCAACGGCACGCGCTCGCGCGACACCGTGACCATCGTCTCCGGCCAGAACCTGAAGGCCGGCATGGTGCTGGGCAAGATCACGGCCTCGGGCAAGTACAAGGAGTTCAACACGGGCTCCGCCGACGGCTCGCAGACGGCGGTGGCCGTGCTCTACGCCGACTGCAACGCCTCGGCCGCCGACACGCCCGCGGTGGTGATCTCCCGCGACGCCGAGGTCACGGCCGGCGAGCTGCTGTGGTTCTCCGGCGCCACCAACGGCAACATCACGACGGGCAAGACCGGTCTTGCCGCCGTCGGCATCATCGCGCGCTGATGTCTGAGGACGAGCTCGAGGAGCTGCACGCGCGGCTCTACCGCGAGGCCGATGAGGAGGCGCATCGCCAGATGGCCGAGGCGCTCAACACCGGCCTCAGCCAGCCCGGGGTCGATGAGGTGGACATGAGCAACGCCATCCGCCGCGGCCGGAACCTCCCCTGGCCGGAATACCTCGCGCTGCTGCGCGACCCGCGCGGCCGGCGGCACTAGCAATGTCGCTCGACTCCCGGCTGCGCTTATCCGGCATCCCGCGCACCTACCCCGACCTGGTGCGGAGTTCCTGGCGTCCCGGCCAGTCCGGCTTTCGGATGGCAGTGATAGCGCTCGCCGTCATGCCGAAGGGGAACGGCTGCGTCGAGCTCGTGAAGCTGGCGTGGCACGACCCGCCCCTGAATCGGCACAGCTGGACCATCATCCTGCGCTGCCGCGTCCCGCGCGAGCGCGTGCTCTGGCGCCACGCCCTGGGCGAGCTCGAGACGCTGGTCGACGTCGAGGATGCCGAGGTCATCTGCGCCGACCGCCCTCGGATCGAGCACCTGGCCCGTCGTTCCCTGCGCCTCTATGCAAAGGGCCTACGGCAGTGGAATGCGATGAACGCCGATCTGATCCGCGAGCCCGAGCGCTGGAACAAGGTGCCGGAATGACGCCGCTGGAGGCCGTGACGGCCGCCCTGATGACGGCGCAGCAGCTTTCCATCCGTCTGCTGATCCCAGGCATGGGCTTCGACCCGGCCGATCCCTGGGCACGCCCGCTGGGCGGCAGCGAGACGGCCGGCATCCAGCTCGCCCAGGCCCTGGCGCGCCTCGGGCACAAGGTCGAGGCCTATGCCAACGTCGAGGCACCCTGGCACGCCTCGGCGCTGTCGTTCGCGCCGCTCGCCGGATTCCATCAGGCCCATGGCGAGGCGGACCTGGCGATCGTGCAGCGTGCGGCCAGCGCCTTCGGCCAGCCGATCGCCGCCAGGGCCAGGTTCCTGTGGGTGCACGATCAGCTCGACCAGCGCCGCCATGCCCAGCTGGTGGCCGCGGCACCCCACCTCGACCGGATCGTGACGGTCTCGCGCTACCAGCTCGAGCACTACCGCCAGGTCGAGCCCAGCCTGCCGGGCGAGCTGTTCCTGCAGCTGCGCAATGGCATCGACCTCGACCTGATCGACCAGGAGCGCAAGGCCGCCGGGCCGCGCTTGCGGCACCAGGTGGTCTGCGGCGCCCGGCCGGAGCGTGGGCTCGCGGTGCTGCTCGAGCAGGTGTTCCCGCAGCTCCTGCGCCGCGTGCCCGATGCGACGCTGGTGCTAGCCTCCTACGTCGCCGCCGACGGCTCTACCGAGCAGCTGCGCGAGCTGGCCGCCCGCTTCGGCGACCGCGTGCGCTGGGCCGGGGCGCTCGGCAAGCCCGAGCTCTACCGGCTCTATGCCGAGAGCGGGCTCTACCTCTACCCGACACCGAGCCCGACATTCCCCACCTTTGCCGAGACCAGCTGCATCTCGGCCATGGAGGCCATGGCCTGCGGCCTGCCGGTGGTGACCACGGTAGGTGGGGCATTGCCCGAGACCGTGGGTGACGGCGGCATTTGCGTCGAGCTCGCCGGGCCGCACGCCGCCGCGGGTGCGACCCCCAACCGGCTCGTGCGGGCCGCGGCGCGGCTGCTCGACGACCACGTCGCCTGGGGTGAGGCGTCCGCGGCAGGCCTGCGCCGCGCCGCGCACCTTGGCTGGGATGAGGTTGCCGCCACCACGATCGCCGCGGCCTACGCCGTCATCGCTGAGCGCGTCGCCGGGCAGATCCGCCCGTCCCGCCGCGCCCCCAAGCCCAAGCTCCTGATCGCCGTCCCGGCCTACGACGCCAAGGTGCACGTGGCGTTGGCGACCTGCCTGGCGAGCGCTGCCGTCGACCTGGCCGGCCGCGGCATCGAGACGGTGCTGCGCTTTCACGTCTCCACGCACCTGCCGCAGGCCCGCAACCTGTTCGTGCGGGAGGCGCTGCTCGGCGACTACACCCACCTCCTGATGTCCGACGCCGACATGGCCTGGCCGCCCGATGCGCCATGGCAGCTGCTCAGCCGCGGGGTCGACGTGGTGGCCGGCTGCTATCAGCGCCGCGCCGACGGCGCCTTCGTCCTGGCCGATGCCCGGCCGGTCGACGGCGCCGAATGGCTGCTGGAGACCGGCATGGCCGGCACGGGCCTGATCCTGTTCGCCCGGAGCGCGCTGGAGGCGCTGAGCAAGGCCTTCCCAGCCGGGCCCTTCCAGTTCGCCTACAGCAAGGATGGGCGCTTCCTCGCCGAGGACTATGTGTGCCTCCAGCGCTGGCGCTCGCTCGGCGGCAGGATTCACGTCGACGCATCCTTCCGCGTCGCGCACTTCGCCGAGCGCGCGCTCGACACCATGCTGCACGAGGCGCTCGAGCAGGCCGAGGCGGCCGGCACCATGCTGCACGAGGCGCTCGAGCAGGCCGAGGCGGCCGACACCATGCTGCACGAGGCGCTCGAGCAGGCCGAGGCGGCCGGCACCGAACTGCGCACGATCGAGAACACGTTTTCGAAGCCGCAGGCGACCGGCGGTCTGCCGCAAGAGATCATCGATGCCGCCTGCTGAGCAGGGAGCCACCGGCTAAGGACGCCCGCCGGCGCTCCCTCGCGCGTGGGGATGAGCCGTGCGCCATTTTTGAAGGCTGCACTTTTGGCGCGGGCGCCCCTCGCGCGCGCGGGCGACCCCTAGA
>JAPJRA010000610.1 GCA_030824835.1 Geminicoccaceae bacterium
CATGAGCCGCTGGCCCAGCAGTTTCACACAATGCATCTTCGTCTCGACGCGGCTTCTGCGGTGATATCCGCTCCATCGTCGCCAGAGGGCGCGGCCAAGGTATTTCGACGTCCGCAGGGCCTCGTTTCGGGCCATGGCTCCGGCGGTAACGGTCGTCCACGGCTTCGCATTCTTGCGGGGCGGGATGACAGCATGAGCGCCGCGGTCGGCAATGGCGTCGTGGCATTTGCGTGTGTCATAGGCGCCGTCGGCGGTGACGCTGCCGATCTGCTCGTCCGCCGGGATCTGGCCGAGCAGGTCGGGTAACACCGGTGCGTCACCAATATGGCTCGCGGTGATCTCGACAGCGCGGACCTCCAGTGTTTCCTCATCGATCCCGAGATGGATCTTGCGCCAGACGCGCCTTTTGGCACCGCCGTGCTTGCGCGCATGCCACTCGCCTTCGCCCTCGACCTTGATGCCCGTGCTGTCGATCAACAGGTGCAGCGGCCCCTTCGACCCGCGATACGGGATGTTCACGGCAAGGGTCTTCTGACGGCGACAGAGCGTGCTGAAGTTTGGCACCTGCCAGTTCAGGCCGACCAGATTCAGCAGGCTCTCGACGAAGCCGGTCGTCTGCCGCAACGCCATGCCGAACAGCACTTTCATTGAAAGGCAGGTCTGGATGGCGGCATCGCTGTAGGTTTGCTGGCGGCCGCGCCTGCCTGTCGGCACCGCATCCCAGCTCATCGCGGGGTCGAACCAGATCGTCAGCGAGCCCCGGCGCTTCAGCGCTTCATTGTAGGCCGGCCAGTTCCTGGTCCTGTAGGTCGTGGGTGTGGGTCTGCTCATGCATCCTAGCTAACACGCTGGACTCGCGACATGAATCCATCACAGGATTTGTGCAACAGAGCCGTGCGGCGCTACACAGCAAGCGGGATTGGTTCAAGCTTCAATTTAGACTAGGTTACAGGACGCCGGTAAGGATGCCGACGCCTGCGACCGCCGCAGCGCCGCCGGTGGCGCGCACGACAGTCGAGCCATACTGTTCGCCGATCTTGCCAATCAGCAGGCCGAGGCCGACACCGACGGCGTGCAGGACCGCCGTTGCGATCATGAAGCCAGCGGCATAAGCGAGGCTACCGGCATTTTCCGGCATTTCAACTCCATGCGCGTGACCGTGGAAGATTGCGAACAGGCCTACCATGCCCACGGCAACGGCTGTCGGAGCCTTGATGTCGAGCGCGACGATGGCCCCGAGCACAATTACGGAAAGCGCGATGCCTACCTCGACGAACGGCACGTCGATCCCAAATACGCCGAGTCCGCCCCCCATGGCCATGACGAGCACAAATGTCGCCGGCACCAGCCACAAGGCACGGCCGCCAAGCTGGTAGGCAAAGACGCCGACCATCACCATGGCCAGGATATGATCGAGGCCGGAGACAGGATGAGCGAAGCCGTGCATGAAGCCGCTGGTCTCGCCGATGCCGGTGTGAGCGAAGGCTGCGGCAGGAGAAAGCGCCAAGGCGATTGCGGCGGCGCGAACCGTTGATTTGCATGTCATAGAGTTGTCTCCCCAAAATAACTGGCCACGTTAAAACTCTCGGGTTCTCGGGCAAAGCCCAGCCTGAAAGAGGTCGAGTAAACTCATCGCGTCATTCCTTCTGCTCCATATCAGGACTGAAAGAGACGACTGTATTGCGTTTCATGCCAGGCGCTAGCCATGGCCAGCGCAGGAACCAGATTGCCGACATCGTCATCCCCGATCGAGGTGGCGTGGATGGCCGCATCCTCCACCCATCCGGTCGCCTCGGTCAGGATGCGCTGGCCTGCCGTATGACCGAGCGGGACCAGCCTGATGGCCGCTGTCACCTGCCCTTCGACATAGATCCACATCAGACCCTTGAGAGCCCATATCGGAGCAATGTTCCAATGGTGGGCAGCAATGGTAAAGGCCCCAGGAAATGTCATTTCGACGTCAGGATGAGCGCTGGCGGCAGGCACGTCCAGATCGACGAGCAACCGCAGGAGCGCCTCTCCCATGCGCTTGTCCTCGCGCTGCAGTTCGCGGCTTTCACGGCCTGCCGCCAGCCAGGCGTTCACCGATCGGAAACGCTCCCGATCGCCTGTCTGGAGGGCCATCGCCATGCGCCACAGAAGAGCGCCGTCGAAGTGTGCGATGCTTGCGTGAAGCGTTCCCTGAATCCAATCGCGCGCCGTCTCTTCGTTGCAGACCCATCCCGCCGCGACCACAGCCTCAAGCCCCCTAGAATAAGCGAAGCCGCCGACAGGCAGCCCCTGACTTACCAGCCGCAACAGGTGCAGCTGCGATGCCTGCTGATCTTTGGACAAGGGGAAAAGGGTGTTCATCGATCAGGTCTCTTGCAGGGCAGCCTCTTTGTGAAAGCCTTTCGACAGGCCGCCATTCTCGACGATGAAGTCGATCACGTCATCCAGCCCCTTGCCGCGCGACAGATCCGTGAAGCCGAAGGGCCGGCTCCCGCGCATCCGCGCCGCATCCTTCTGCATGACGTCGAGGTCGACATTCACATAAGGAGCGAGGTCGCTCTTGTTGATGACGAGGAAGTCGGAGCGGGTGATGCCTGGCCCGCCCTTGCGCGGGATTTCCTCGCCCTGGCAGACCGAGATCACGTAGAGCGTCAAATCGGCGAGATCGGGCGAGAAGGTCGCGGCGAGGTTGTCGCCGCCGGACTCGATGAAGACGATGTCGAGTCCCGGAATCTTGCGGTTCATCTCGGCTATCGCCTGGAGGTTGATCGAGGCGTCCTCGCGGATCGCCGTATGCGGGCAGCCGCCGGTTTCGACGCCCATGATGCGATCTTCCGACAAGGCCTGCCGGCGCGCCAGTATCAGCGCGTCTTCCTGGGTGTAGATGTCGTTGGTGATGACGGCGATGGAGAACTCGTCGCGCATCGCCTTGCAGAGCTTCTCGGTCAGGGTCGTCTTGCCGGAGCCGACGGGGCCGCCGATGCCTATCCGAAGGGGTCCGTTTTTCGAGGTCATGGGCACTCTGGCTTTCTGCAGCAGGGTCGTTGTCGTCGGGTCGGGTTGCCAGCCTCAATCGTGGCGGTGGCCGTGATGGTGGCGATGATCATGATCGTGGCCATGATGGTCATCGCCATGATTGTGATGGGCATGGGCGTGCGTCCCGTGCGAATGCTCCCCATGGCCGGAATAGGCGCCACGCACCGGATTGAACGGCGCGACGATCTCCTCGACCCTCGCGCCCAGCCCCTCCAGCATGGACTTGATGACATGGTCGCGCAGGATCAGGA
>JAPJRA010000611.1 GCA_030824835.1 Geminicoccaceae bacterium
GGCGCCTCGGCGATGGTGCTCGAATGCCACCGTCCCGAGGAACGAACGCGCGTGCAGTCGCTTAACGACTTCATCGTGTTCGGAACGATGGCCGTTGGCTCCTTCCTGTCCGGGGGCCTGCTGACAGCTTATGGCTGGGACACGGTGTTGTGGGTGTCGTGCGCGCCGCTGGCGGCAGCAGTTCTGGCTCTCACGGCCGCTTACCACCCTGTCCGCTCTTCGGGATGAACCGGACATCATGGGTCCGCCTGGCCTTCCGGCTTGCGGTCCAGCCGTCAGCCTGGAGCCGTCTGCTCGCCGCAGCCATTGAGACGAGGGCCCCCTCTCAGCCGACTAGGAGCCTTGATGACGAGATCGCCGGCATCTGCAGCGTGTGGAGCTGCAGAAATGCCGTGCAGGCCTCCTCCGGCATGGGGCGCGCAAAGAAATAGCCTTGCGCCTCGTGGCAGCCCTCGCCGAGCAGGACCTGGAACTGCGCGGCCTGCTCGATGCCTTCCGCGAGCACGCGCTTGCCGAAGCTTCGGGCCAGACCGATGATCGAGCGGACGATCGCGGCATCGGCCTCGTCGCGCCCGAGGTCACGGACGAACGATTTGTCGATCTTGATCTTGTGCACCGGCAGCCGCTTCAGGTAGCCGAGTGACGAGTAGCCCGTGCCGAAATCGTCGATCGCCAGGCGCACCCCCAAGGCGGCGACACCCTGGATCGTCCGGTGCATCGCCAGCTGGGTTGGGTCGACGAACATGCTCTCCGTGAGCTCGAGCTCGAGCGCTGCGGCCGGCAGGCCTGTCGCCTGCAGCACCTGCGTCACGAAGGCCGCCAAGTCGTGGTAGCGGAGCTGCGCCGCCGACACGTTGACCGAGACGCTGATGTCGAGCCCGCGGTCGCGCCAGCGCCGTGCGGCGCGGCAGGCCTCGGCCAGCACCCAGGCGCCCAGCGGGCGGATCAGGCCGCTCGCCTCGGCCAAGGGAATGAAGCTCTGCGGCGGAATCAGCCCCTTCTCCGGGTGCGGCCAGCGCAGCAGGGCCTCGACCCCGATGATGCGGCCCGAGGTGAAGTCGATCTGCGGCTGGTAATGCAGAATCAGCGACTGCGACTCGATCGCCTGGCGGAGTTCCTTCTCCAGCGCCTTCTGCGCCGCATACGCCTGGTTCAGGTGGGGATCGTACACGGCCCAGCGCCGGCCCTCGCCGCGTCGCGCCTGCTCCAGCGCCTGCTCGGCGGCCCGCAACAGATGGTCGAGCCCGGTGCCGTGCTCCGGGAACTGGGCCGCACCCACATGCGCTCCCAGGCTGAGCTCGCAGGCAGCGATGCAGAACGGCCGGCTGAACGATTCGCTCGCCCGTGCCGGCCAGGTGCGCAGACCATCGGCGCTCGCCAGCGCCGGCAGCAGGGCCGCGAAACGATCGCCGCCGATGCGGGCGACCGCCAGCGACGCCGTATCCAGCGTGCTGAGCCGCCGTGCCGTCTGCCGGAGCACCTCGTCGCCGACGACATAGCCGTGCGTCCCGTTGATGTCGCGGAGCCGCTCGAGATCCACCACGATCAGGACCAGCGGCGTGCCGGCGGCAGAAGCGCTCTCCAGCATGCGTGCGGCCACCTCGTGCAGCCCGGCCGCGGTGAGCAATCCGGTCAGCCGGTCACGTTCGGGCTGCGCCGCGGCGCAGCCCGGCCGCACGATCGCCCTGAGCCGAACTATTTCTCTCGGCTCGCCCAGGGTCGTGCTGACGACACCATGCCCGTTCCCACTCCGTATGAGGTCCCGGAGCGGCCGCACGATGGCGAGCTGGAGCCAGGCCGCCAGCAAGGCACTGCCGGCGATCGCGGTCAGGAAGACCAGCAGGAGCAGAGCGTCCAGGGCAGCCGACCCCAGGGACAGCTGTCCCACGACCAAGGTGACTGTCAGGGTGCCCGCCAGCAGCGCCATGCCTAATGGAGCCAAGAGCAGGCCCCAGGCGATCGACAGTCGTCGTGGCGTCGCCGCCGCCTCGTGCTCGTCGTCGGGTATGGAGAGCAGATGAATGGCGGGGGCCGCCACGGGCGGCCAGGATGGAAGTGAGCCGAGCTCGGCGAGGTGGCCTGTCACAGGCACTCCCTGTCTATTTGGGTCGACACGGCCGATATATCGAGGAGGCCGGGCAACCATGGCTTCGTATGTGGCAAACTCCCAATTCACACTGTCTTTGTGGGCGAAATTCCATCCTGTTACAAGGCCACGTGATTGTCACCAAAGGTAAATTCTCAACCTTAAATCGTTATAATTCGCGCTGTGGTACCCTGATGCATCTACCTGTGCGCACATTTGATTGGGTTATCCACAACCAAAATGTAATATCCGATTGCCCATTCCATCGTTGCGGCCTGGCCGGCCGGCGCTCTAGCATCCGGCCGCCGCAGCAATCGCCGTGAGCACCGGCGCGACGGCCGATAGGGAGGAGAACGAGGTGAACCAGATCGACTTGGCGGGTCGACGCGCCATCGTCACCGGCGCCGCACAGGGCATCGGCTACGCCATCAGCGAGCGCCTGCTCCGGTCTGGGGCGGCGGTGGCACTCTGGGATCAGGATCAGGTGGGCCTGGAACAGGCGCGGGCCGCGCTGTCCGGCCTCGGCCAGGTGACGCCGGTCGCCGTCGACGTGACCCGGCTCCCGGTCGTCGAGGAGGCGGTCGAGGAAACGGTGAAGCAGCTGGGTGGCGTCGACATCCTGGTCTGCAATGCCGGCATCGCCGGGCCGAACATGCCGTTGTGGGAATACCCTGTTGCCGACTGGCAGCGCGTGCTCGACATCGACCTCAACGGCGTCTTCTTCTGCCTGCGCGCCGTCATGCCGCTGATGATCGCGCAGAATTACGGCCGCGTCTGCTCCACCGCGTCCGTCGCCGGCAAGGAGGGCAACCCCAACGCCAGCGCCTACAGCGCCGCCAAGGCCGGGGTCATCGCGCTCACCAAGTCGCTGGCCAAGGAAGTGGCCGGCCGCGACATCGCGGTCAACTGCATCACCCCGGCAGCGGCGCGGACGAAGATCTTCGAGCAGATGAGCCAGCAGCACATCGACTACATGCTGTCCAAGGTGCCCCGCGGTCGCTTTGTCGAGGTCGCCGAGGTGGCCTCGATGGTGGCCTGGCTGGTGTCGGCCGAGAACTCGTTCACCACCGGTGCCGTGTTCGACCTGAGCGGCGGCCGGGCCACGTACTGAGCGCTCATCGCGCCAGGAGCCCGCTGGCGGCGATGCCGTCGAACAGGAACTGCACCGCCAGCGCCGCCAGCA
>JAPJRA010000612.1 GCA_030824835.1 Geminicoccaceae bacterium
CCAGCGCGGCTTCGGCGACACGGACGGCAATGGCCGCTGGCATGGCTATCGCCGCTTGGTACGCGACCTTCGCGCGATCATCCAGATGCTGCGGCCGCGTGATGGCAGCCGCATCTTCCTCCTCGGCGAGAGCCTGGGCGGGGCCGTGGCCCTGGTGACCGCGGCCCGCTTCCGGCCCGAGCCGGTGGACGGCCTGATCCTGGTCGAGCCCGCGGTCAGGCGGGGCTTCCGCTGGCGCGTCATGTGGGACATGGCGTTCGGCACCCTGGCACTGGTGGCACCCGGCTATTCGAAGCGGCTGATCCGCGGAACGCATGCCCAGTTCACGCCTGCGGCCAGGGAACGCCTCGGCCACGATCCCCGCATCGTCCGCTACATCCGGGCCGACGCCTACAAGGGCCTGTTGTCGCTGGCCAACGCCGCGTCGGCCAGCACCCGGCGGCTGCGGCTGCCGACGCTGCTGCTCTACGGGCGTGCCGACGGCATCATCCCGCGCCGGCTGTTCGAGCAGGCCGTCCGAGACCTGAGCCCCCTGGTGACCGCCATCCGTTATCCCGACGCCCCCCATCTCCTGCTGCAGAGCCGCAGCTTCGAGGATGTCCTGGACGACATCGACGCTTGGCGCACGGGCGCGGCACTGCCGACCTCCCCCGCGGCCGTGTTGCTGCAGACCGGGCCGCGGCCAGCGCGGCCATAGCGATCGTCAACAGCGCTGCGCATATGCGCTAACCAATTTTTCTACTTTTTGGTTAATATGAACTCGGGGTCTCACACCTTCGCTCGTCATGTCCGGCGTTCGGATTGGCATTGGTGTGGGGTAGGACATGGATGACACCGCGAGCGAGCTTGGCCAGATCCAGCTCGCCATCGATTCGATCACGCAGAAGATCGCGAGCCTGGGACTCTCGCTGTCGATCGAGCGTGACTTCAGCGAGCTGCGCGACTTCCTGAACGGCCAGGGGACATTCGCCAACCCGACCTACGACCCCGGTACCAGCCGGCTGGGTCCAGCCGATTTCTGGGTGAAGCTGAAGGAGCCGGAAGGGCGTGCGATCGCCTGCTCGGCCGAGCGGCTGTTCGAGGTCGACGACTTCACCGGCCTGCTGGCGGGCGGCGGTCTTTGGTACGCCGACGGCTTTTCCGGTGCCGCGGCCGCAGTGCCGCTGCAGGTACTGCCGCTGTCACAGCGGATCGACGGCCGCGTCGGCCACTCGGGCTCGACCTGGGTGCATCCCGACTGGCGCGGGGCCAGCCTCGCCATGTTGATGACCTGGCTCACCCGTGCCCTGAGCTTTCGCAACCTGGCGGCCGCCTTCAACACCGGCATCGTCAAGGACAGCCTCTACCGCACTTCGGTGCCCAGCGAGACCTACGGCTACAGTCACATCGAGCTGGCGCTGGACGGCTACTTCCCGCCCCTCGGCGGCGACGAGCGGATCTATCTCTGCTGGATCGGGCGGGCCGAGTTCGCCGCCCGGATCGCGTCCCTGCCCTCCCACCGCCGCTGCCCGGTGCCGCTTCAGCCGGGCGTGGAGCCGGCGCTGGCGGAGCTGGAGCTCGCGTCCCGCTGACGGGAGACCCGCCGCGTGCCCACCATCACGAGCAGCTCGCGCACCCGAATGCCATCGTCGGCGTGCGGCAGGACGAGCTGCCGCCAGATCGACGTGCCGGCCGGTCCGGACAGGATCAGATCCTGAACCAGCACGGCACCCGTGAAGTGGATGGCCTGCAGGTCCTGCCGGAGGCTGACGGCCACGGCGCTGGCAGCCTCTGCCGTCAGTCCGGCGGGTGACGGCAGGAGCGGGCCTAGCTCCCATTGCTCGGCCAGCGCCGACCTGACGTCGATCCAGCCTGACCCGCTGACGAGGAGGCGGAACTCAGGCGTGTCGACGGCAGACCGCGGCGGCAGCAGGCCACCGCGACGCCGTGCGCGCCACCAGCGGTGGGCAAAATCGAGGCTGAGATCTTCCTCGTCGAGGGCATGCAATGGAATCGGCCGCTTCCGCAGGCTGCAGGTCATGGTGGCACCCGTTTGGTCGAGGCGTCGTGAACGCGACAACGCCACATGCAGCGCAGTTTGGCCAGCACCGGCGACCGCCCGGTAAACGTCCCGTCGCCACCATGCGTTCGGCGTATCGCGCTATGCCTTCACCGCCATCGAGCGACGGTGGTGGGCAGTCGGGCCGACCTCCGCTAGAACCCCGCCAGCGCTAATCCCAGCTGGAGTATGGGATGCTGCATTTCCTGCCAACGGATCCGGCGCGGCTGCGTCGCGTCGCCGCCGGTGCCAGTCTCGGATTGGCGTCGCTGCTGGCGCTGTTGAAGCTGGGCGCGGCCCTCGCCACCGGCTCGCTGGCGGTGCTGTCCTCGCTGATCGACAGCCTTGCCGACATCGTCGCCTCCGGCATCACCTTCATCTCGGTACAGATCAGCCAGCTGCCCCCCGATCGGGCCCATCGTTTCGGCCACGGCAAGGCGGAGAGCTTGAGCGCGCTGGCCCAGGCGGCGATGGTCGGTGGTTCGGCGATCTTTGTCCTGGTCGACGCCGCCGGCCGGTTCCGCGAGCCGGCGCCGGTGCAGGCCACCTCCATCGGCATCGCGGTGATGAGCTTTGCCATCGTCTCCACCCTGCTGCTGGTGGCGTTCCAGCGCCACGTCATCAAGCAGACCGGGTCGCAGGCGATCAGCGCCGACAGCCTCCATTACCGTGCCGACCTGTTCACCAACCTCGCGATCGTGGCTTCGCTGCTGCTGACGCAGCGCCTGGGCCTGCTCTGGCTCGATCCTGCCATGGGGGCCATGATCGCCATCTATTTGGGCTGGAACGCCTACCTCATCATCCAGAGCGCCGTGCACGTCCTCATGGACCACGAGCTGCCGCCGGCGACCCGGCAGCGAATCAAGGACATCGTGCTGGCCCATCCCGAGGTGCAGTCGCTGCACGACCTGCGGACCCGCGAGGCCGGCAGCACCCAGTTCATCGAGCTGCACGTCGAGGTCGACGGCGGCATGACCGTCCGCGCCGCCCACGACGTGACCGATGCCATCGAGGCTGAGCTGTTCGCGGCCTTCCCCACTGCCGAGGTGATCCTGCACCAGGAGCCGGCCGGCGTGGAGGACGCCCGCCTCGACCATCGTATCGCGGCAACCCTGCGGCCGGCCGGCTGAGCGCCGCCGTCACCGATCCATCGCTCACGGCCGCGCTGGTCGATCGGTTTCGCGCGGCGCGTGCCGATCCTGAGCTCGCCGTGCTCGAGGGCCTCCACGCC
>JAPJRA010000613.1 GCA_030824835.1 Geminicoccaceae bacterium
CTGATGCACCATCTCGCCCTGTTCCATGGCCTTGGCTGCCCGGTCATGCTGGGGGCGTCGCGCAAGGGCTGGACGGCGGCGATCGAGAATGGATGGCCCAGCGGCGACCGATTGCCCGCTACACTTGCGGCGGCACAATGGGCCCTCGCGCAGGGCATTCAGGTGTTGCGCGTGCATGATGTGGCGGCCCATCGGCAATTAATGACCGCTTGGACGGCGCTCGCCGACCAAGCGGCCCGAGAAACGATCGTACAGGGATGGTGAGATGACTGATGCCAAGGGAACGTCGATCGGCGTGATCGGCCTGGGCGCCATGGGTGCCGGCATGGCCGGCTGTCTGGTGCAGGCCGGCTTCGAGGTCCGCGGCTACGACGTACGGGCGGAAGCCGGTGCGGCACTGGCTGCGATCGGCGGCACGGCCGCAGCCTCCCCCGCCGACGCCGCCCGCGATGTCGGCCTGCTCGTGGTCATGGTCGTCAATGCGGTGCAGGCGGAGGCCGTCCTGTTCGGAGCCGCAGGCGCAGTTCCTGCCCTGGCGCCGGGTGCTGTCATCATCCTCTCCAGCACCGTTCCAGCCGTCGCCGCACGGGCGCTAGCGGCGCAGGTCGCGAACGCGGGCCACATGCTGCTGGATGCGCCGGTCAGCGGCGGCGTGGTGGGTGCCGAGAGCGGCGGGCTCACCATCATGGGCAGCGGCCCGCCGGAGGCGTTCGCCAAGGCGGAGGCGGCGCTCAACGTGATGGCGAGCAAGGTCTACCGTCTCGGCGATGAGCCCGGCATCGGCTCGACCGTGAAGGCCGTGAACCAGCTCCTGGCCGGTGTGCACATCGCGGCTGCCGCCGAGGCCATGGCGTTCGGCACGCGCGCCGGCGCCGACCCCCGGGCCCTCTTTGAGGTGATCTCGCACAGTGCAGGCAACAGCTGGATGTTCGGCAACCGCGTGCCACACATGCTGGACGACGACTATACGCCCCGGTCGGCGGTCGACATCTTCGTCAAGGATCTGGGTCTGGTCCTCGATGCCGGACGCGAGCTGCGGTTCCCGTTGCCGCTAGCGGCCTCGGCGCATCAGCTTTTCCTGATGGCAGCCGCCGCGGGCCTCGGCCGCGAGGACGACGCGGCGGTGGTCAAGGTGTTCGAGCAGCTGGCGGGGATCAAGGTCGGCGGCGCGCCATGACGACGCTGCGGACCGTACCCCCCGCCATCGAGCATCGAGCGGCCTGGGAAACGCTCTACGCGGACTATGCCGCCTTCTACGGCGTCGAGCAGACGCCCTCGATGCGCGCCACGGTGTGGGGCTGGCTGAACGATCCGGGGCACGAGGTCGACGGCTTGGTGGCACTCGATGCAGACGGCAGGCCCGTCGGCCTGGCCCATTTCCGCCCCTTCGCGCGGCCGCTCGCCGCCTCGGTCGGCGGGTTCCTGGACGACCTGTTCGTGGCACCCGCAGCGCGCGGCAGCGGTGCTGCCCAGGCCTTGATCGCGGCCGTGGCGGCGATCGGCCGTGGGCGCGGCTGGTCGGTCCTGCGCTGGATCACGGCCGAGGACAACTACCGCGGCCGCGCTGTTTACGACCGGGTGGCGGTCAAGACCAAATGGCTGACCTACGAGATCAAGCTCGGATGACGGCGGTGTCGTAGCGGCGCGATCAGGCACCGCTACGCCACCGCTGCGGGCAGATCAGAGCTGAACCGGTAGCCCACTCCTTCGCGCTTGGCAGCGTAGAGCGCCATGTCGGCACGGGCCAGAAGCTGCTCTGTGGTCTGGCCGTCACCAGGAAAGAAGGCGACCCCGATGCTGACGTCGATCGCCGCCACCGCCCCTTGCAGCGCGATCGGCGCCCGCAAGGCCATACCCAACCGGCGCGCCAGCCGTAGCACGGGCGCCGAGCCGCGCAGCTCGCCGGCGATGATGGCGAACTCGTCACCACCCAAGCGTGCGACCAGATCGCTGCGGCGGATGATGCGGCGGAGACGAGCGGCGACCTCGACCAGGGCCGTGTCGCCAGCCGGGTGACCGTAGCGATCGTTGATCGCCTTGAACCCATCGAGATCCAGCGCCAGAATCGCCAGCGGCAGGCCGGACCGCTGCGCGCGGGCGATCGCCCGTTCCAACGCCTCGGCAAGACCACGCCGGTTCGGCAGCCCGGTCAACGGATCGTGCAATGCCAGGTGGGCCAGCTGTGCCGCCGCCTCCCGGCGTACGGTGCAGTCCGCCGAGACACCAACCAGCTGCAGCGGTCGGCCATCACGCCCGCGCTCTGCGACCTGCGCATGCTCCTCGAGCCAGACATAGGTGCCGTCGCGCCGCCGCAGCCGGTACTCGATTCGCGACTGCGCCCACTCGCCGCGACGGCAGCGCGTGAAGGCGCTGCGGACCTTGGCCCGGTCGCGCGGGTGTATCAAATCCAGCAATTCCGGGAGCGTGCGCTCGCATTCCACCGGGCCCCAGCCGAGCCGGGTGCCGCAGATAGCGTCGAAACGGACCCGCTCGGCGGCAAGGTCGCATTCCCAGACGCCGAGATCGCCGGCCTCCAGCGCCAGACGCAGCCGCTGCTCGCTTTCGCGCAGATGAAGCTCCGCCAGCTTGCGCTGGTTGATGTCGATCGTGGTGCCGACCATCCGCAGCGGCCGCCCCGACGCATCGCGGTCGGCGACCCGCCCGAAATTCAGCACCCATGCCCATTCGCCGTCGCCGGTCAGGCGCCTCGCCTCGACCCTATATGCGTCGCTTTCGCCGGCAACGACGGCGGCCACGGCCTGCCGCACCATCTCGCGGTCGTCCGGATGATAGGTCTGGGAAGAATGGTCCAGGTCGAGCTCGTAGGTGCCTGCCGGAAGGCGCAACAGCTCCTCCAAGGCTTCGTCGACCTTGATCACGCCGCTTTCGACGTCGAGCTCCCACACTCCCTGTCGACCAGCCTCGAGCGCAAGCTTGAGGCGTCGCTCGCTTTCAGCCAGCCGCCGCTCGGCGAGCTTCCGCTCGGTAATGTCGCGACCGACCGAGAGGTAAGCCACGACCCGGCCGAACTCGTCGAAGAAAGCCCGATCGATCCATTCCTGCCAACGCTCGGCATCCGATCCGGCCGGAATATAGTGGTCGTAGCCCATGGATGGGCAAGTCGGCGACAGGCGCGCGACGCTGGCGCGGATCTGGCCGACCTCCGCGTCAGGGGTGAGGTCGAACAGGTTCGCACCGATGACGTCGTCGACATGCCGACCACATTGCCGTGCAAAGGCCTCGTTGCAGTACAGAATAGTACCGTTG
>JAPJRA010000614.1 GCA_030824835.1 Geminicoccaceae bacterium
TGCCAGCAGCGTCCCAGCGACGGCGACGGCCAGCCCGCGTCTGCGCATGGTCAGCCGCGCAGCCGCCCGACCGCGAGCGGCAGGGCGATCAGCAGCGTCACCATGGCCAGCAGGAGCAGGAGAACACGGCTCGTGCTGCCCGGCAGCGCCGCCCATGGCTCGTCAGGCGCACGCAGCCGCCAGCGGGACCACGGGCGCCCAGTGACCCGCGAGGCCACGACCGGCAGCAAGGGCAGCAGGAAGACGAGCAGGAAGGGCAGCCCGCGCCATAACGGTGAGACCTTGGCGACCGACGTCAGCACGTGCGTAACGGCAAGCGCGCCCACCGTGATGCCGGCCCAGCTATGCAGCGACGGCGGCCGCGTCGCGATCCGGGCCCAGCGACAGCATGGCTCACGGCTCACCACGGTGACGATCAGCGCCACGGCGGCCAGCACGCCGCCGAGGACGTGCAGCGGCATCAGCCAGCCGAGATAGTCCAGCACGAACGGATCGACGGCCACCATCACCGCGACGTGCCCCGCCACCAGGGCCAGCATCGCGTTGCCGGCTACCCGATGCAGCCGGTAGCGATAGGGGGTCATCGCCTGCCGCGGCCACGGTGCCGTGCGCAAGGAGAGGACGGCGGCAGCACACGCCGCATAGCCCAGGCCTGCTGCTATCTCCCATGGCGGCTCGTAGATGACGAACGGAGGCAGTAATGGCGCCAGGACCGTCACCGACAGCATCGACCGGCCCCAACGGTCGACGAACGGCTTCGGTCCGGTGACCGGCAGGGTCGAGCGCCCGGTCAAGGTCGGCGGCGGTGAGCTGGGACAGCCGGCGGTTAGTCGGTCAGAACCTTCGGGGTCAGCGTCGTCATCGCCTCGACCGTGGCCTCGAAGCTCGTGAGACAGGCGTTGGAGCCGAGGCCGGTGGCGACCAGCGCCGAGGTCGCGGTGGCGAGGCGGGCCGATCGCTCGAGATCCCAGCCCCGATGCAGGCCGGCGATGAAGCCCGCCGTATAGCTGTCACCGCAGCCGCTCGTGTCCGATACCGGCACGTCGAAGGCCGGGATCCGCACCCGGCTGCCGTCCGCGGCCACGATCAGCGAGCCCTCGCCGCCCATGGTCAGCGCGCAGACCTTGACACCCCGGTCAAGGAAGAACCGCGCGATCTCGTCCGGTTCGCTCAGCCCCGACATCGCCGACGCCTCCTCGATGCTGGGCAGGAAATAGTCGATGTGCGGCAGCAGCGGCAGGACCAGCCCCAGGGTCTCGTCGGTCGCCTGGATCAGGTCGAAGGTGGTCGTGCGCCCCAGCTCCTTCGCCCGCGCCAGCACGCGGCGGGTCGGCTCGCCGTCGAAGGAGCGCAGCAGGCCGGTGCCGCCGACATGGACGAACGTGGCATCCAGCGCCGGATCGATCTCCTCCGGTTCCAGGTTGAACAGGGCGGCGGCACCGGGCACGCGCCAGGCCGGCCGCTCGCCGTTCGGCCGCACCGGCAGCATCGTGGCCGAGGTCGCCACACCGGGCAGACGCCGCACCTGGCCGACATCGATGCCGTGACGCTGCATGTTGGCGAGCAGGAACTCACCGCTGGCGTCGTCGCCGATCGCCGTCACCGCCTGCGTGCGCAGGCCGAGGATGCCGCAGGCCACCGCCGTGCCGCCGCCGGTGCCGGCCACGGCGAGGTTGATCTCGTCGATGTAGAAGGCCCGGCCGCCGGGCGGGATCGCCTCGATCGGGCGGCCCAGTATGTCCAGGATGTAGAGCCCGATCGCACTGACGTCATAGGTCGGCATGGGTGCTTCCATCGTAGCGGGGCCTTCAGCGTCGGAATCGCTGCTGCGCGATCGAGAGCGCCAGCGCGCCCACGAGGATGAGCCCCGCCAGCGCGTCCTTCACGTTGAAGTCGAGCCCCATCAGGTTGAGGCCGTTGGCGACCATGCCGAGGAACAGGACGCCCAGCAGCGTCCCGGGCACGTTCGGCCGCGAGCGCGGATGCAGCGAGGCGCCGATGAACACGGCGGCGATCGCATGCAGCAGGTAGGCGCCGCCGGCCAGCGGCGTGAACTGGCGGAGATTGGCGGACAGGATCACCCCGCCCAGCGCGCAGGTGGCCGAGGCGGCGACGAAGGCCCAGAACAGGTAGCGGCCGATGCGGATCCCGGCGACCTCGGCCGCACGGCGCTGCAGGCCGATGGCATGGATCCGCTTGCCGTACACCGAACGCTCGAGCAGCACGTAGTAGATCACCAGCACGGCCGCCGCGATGACGATCTCGGTCGGGACGCCGAACACGTCGCCGACGGCGAGATCACGGTAACCCTGCGGCGCGCCGCGGAACGCGATCGGGCCGCCACCGTCGGTGTAGATCCGCTCGACGCTGCTGCCGATGAACAGCATGCCCAGCGTCGCCAGGAACGGGCTGACCCCGAGACCGACGATCAGCCCCGCATTGACGAGACCGACGAGCGCGCTGCCCGCGACGGCAATTCCCACCGCCAGCGGCCAGGGGGCGCCATAGGTCTTGAGCGCCACCATGGCAAAGGCGGCACCGAAATCGAGGGCGACGCCGATCGACAGGTCGATGCCGCCCGCCGCCACGATCAGCGTCATGGCCAGCGCCAGGATCAGCAGGACCGCATTGCCCTCGAGCAGGTTGAGCAGGTTGCCCGAGGACAGGAACGACTTGGCGGTGAGAGCGAAGAACAGGAAGAATCCCGCCATGATCAGGACGAAACCGTGCCTGATGAGCAGCTGGGTGGCGACCGTGCGCCAGTGGGGCCGGGCGGCGATGCCGGTCATCGCGGCTGCTCGACCTTGATCGCGGCCGTCGCCAGCACGAGCAGGATCAGCACGCCCTTGATGCCGCCGATCCAGAAGATGTCGACGCGCATCAGGGCAAGCCCGTTCGACAGCGCGTTGACCAGCAGCGCCCCCAGCACCGCCCCCCAGACGGTGACGACCCGGCGCGGCGAGAAGGTGGCGCCGAGGAACGTCGCCAGCACCATCTCGACCAGCAGCGTCTCCTCCGAGCCGGGCGAGCTGCCCGAGCCGCGGGCGAGGATGGTCGGTGCCGCGATCACCGCCGCCAGTGCCGCCACGACGAAGGCCTGCACCGTGAGGCGGTCGGAAGGCAGGCCGGCAATGTCCGCAGCGTCCCGATTGCCGCCCACCGCCTGCAGGCGCAGGCCCCAGCGCGTCCCGTGCAGGGCACAGACGAAGCAGCCGCCGACGACGACCAGCAGCAGCACCACGGTCGGGACGCCGAGAACGGTGCCG
>JAPJRA010000615.1 GCA_030824835.1 Geminicoccaceae bacterium
ATCCCGCCCGGGTCGCGGGGGCGCTGGTCACCTTCGAGCCGGGCGCGCGCACGGCCTGGCATACCCATCCCCTCGGCCAGCACCTGCTGGTCACGGCCGGGTGCGGCTGGGTGCAGCGCGACGGGGGACCGATCGAGACGATCCGCCCTGGCGACGTGGTCTGGTTCGAGCCCGGCGAGAAGCACTGGCACGGTGCCACGGCAACCACCGGCATGAGCCACGTCGCGATCCAGGAGAAGCTCGACGGCAGGGCCGTCGACTGGCTGGAGCAGGTCTCGGACGAGCAGTACCGGGCCTGACGCCAGCGTTTGCCGACAGGGCACGGCCTCGCCGGTGCGCAAGCTCGGCGGCCGTGCCCTGGAACCGGCGGACGGCTATCCGCCGCCGAGCTCGCCGGTGAAGAATTCCGGGTCGCCGCCCTCCTCCCGCGGCACCGGCCCGGCGACGTGGCGCAGCACCCGGTCGACGGCCTGGGGGTCCAACGCCATCCCGGTCTCGGCCTCGAGGCCGGCGGCGATCTCGTCCAGCGACTTGCCCAAGCTGCGCAGCCGCAGCAGGCAGGCCACCGCCACCCGCGCCTCGTCGCTCTCCGGCACCGCGATAATACGCGCCTCGAGATCCTCCAGCATTCGCCTCGCTCCTCCACATGCCCGGTCTCAAGGAGCGCTCCAGCTGCCGGAGGGTTCCCGGGCTCGGGGCGGAATGGCCGGCGGCGGCAGGCGGGAGATCACCTCGCGGCGCTCGACGGCCCGATCGGCGCTCGGGTTCCTTTTGAACATCTTGGGACCGCCAGCTCAGCAACCGTTGTTGGGGTAAATACTGTCGAGGATCTTTCCAGTCGGCTTTGGCCTTCATCATGGCGTTGAGGGTGACGAGCATCCTGCGCATGAGGGCGGCGATGGCGAGCTTGGGTGGCTTGCCGCGGGCGGTGAGGTTGGCGTAGCGGGCCTTGAGGGGGCTCTTGTCGGTCTTGAGGCTGGCGAGGACGGCCATGTAGAGGGCGTTGCGGACCTGGCCGCGGCCGCCCTTGATGACGCGGCGGTGCTCGCGCAGGCCGCTGTCCCTGGCGATGGGGGCGAGGCCGGCGAGGGCCGCGACCTTGCGGCGGTCGAGGGTGCCGAGCTCGGGCAGCTCGGCGATGAGGGTGGCGGCGAGGATCGGGCCGCAGCCGAGCATCGAGGTGAGCCTGGCATCATCGGCGGCCAGGGCCGGGTGCGCCTTGATCGTCTGGCGCAGGAGGGCGAGCAGGGCCTTGGCCTCGGCCTTGAGGAAGGCGAGCGTCCGCTCGACCTGCGCCCGGACGAGCGGGCTCTGCAGGTGCTCGAGCTGCTGCTTGCGGGTGGTGATCTCGTCCACCAGCTGGCGGCGGCTGTCAGCTTTGCTGACATCCCTACGGGGGATCGGGCCGGAGGCCCGATGGCCAGGATCTCGCGCAGCTCCAGGCGGGCCGGCTCGGGCAGCGGCGTGGCGGCCGGGCGCATCACCTCGCCGTAGCGCGCGATCAGCCGGGCGTCGATGCGGTCGGTCTTGGCCTCCAGGCCCATGCCGCGGGCGAAGTCGCGCACCCGTTTCGGGTTGACGATCGCGGCCGGCACGCCCTGCGTCGCCAGCTCGCGGTGGGCGGTGCGCTCGTAGCCGCCCGAGGCCTCCATCACCACCAAGCAGCCGGCCGGATCGGCCACCGACCGCAGCAGAGCCTCGATCCCCGCCGGATCGTTGGCGACGCGCAACCGTCTGCCGGTCGCCGCCACATAGCCGTCCAGCCACGCCTTGCCGACATCCAGGCCGATCACCTGCTGTTCCATCCCGGTCCCATCCTTGTCTGCGGGCTTGCGCCACTCAACCGTTCGGGCTCCTGTGGATGCGGGGCGGGATCACGCTGAGCAACGGGCTCATACCCTGGGTTCGCGCCGATCTCCGACCCCGCGCTCCACCCCTCTGCAGAGGGGTGGAGCGCCTCCCTTCTGCCACAGACCAACAAGACAGGGTTCGGGCGTGATCGCCGAACCTCGTTGGTGCGGTTTGCTGCCGGCAGCGCGCTCGGGTTTGTTTTGCGATTCTCGTCGCGAACGGCGGGTTCGTTCGTGCCGGGAATGGCGAGGAGTACAGTCGGTATACAGGGTCATCCGGTTACAATCTGGCAGGCTCGTCATCCTACCATTGACTCCGTGCCGTTGGGGAGGTTGTCAGCAGGCGTTCGTGATCTCCAGGCTATCGTGCGGATTTTGGAGCAGAGGCGGCGCAGCGCGTTGGTGCGGAGCCGGCGCTGGTTACCAAGCGCCCCCGGTACTGCCGGAGGCGGGATAGGTCGGCGGGCTGTCGAGGTCGATGTCGGGGTATGTGGCGGGGAGCCAGGCAACCGTGGCGTCCAGCCCGGCCTCCTTGCCGGGTGCCCCCGGCACGCGCTCGTGCAGCACCTCCAGGAGTGCATCGGTGGCTGAGCCGGCGGTGGTCGGCCATTTTAGCAGCTCGACGATCATTGCGACATAAGGCTCGTCCGGGACTACTGAACGGGTGACTGCGATCAACCGCGCAAAGGCTTCAGCTATCGGTGGTTCAGCCGTCCTCTTGAGCATGGAGATCATGTCCCAAGGAGTGGTGTAGGAAGCGTTGATCGCCGTGGTGCCCGGCTGGGCCGGTTTGGTCAGGCGGCCCGAGTTGGCAGGCTGACGGTGGGATCATCGCTGAGGGTCGCGATGGTTTCCAGCGTCATGTAGCGGGTACGCTGGACCGCCCACTCGTCGGACTGCTCAAGCAGGAGGGCGCCGACCAAGCGCATGATCGCCGCCTCGTTGGGAAAGATGCCGACGACGTCGGTGCGGCGCTCGATCTCGCCGTTCAGGCGTTCCAGCGGGTTGACCGAGTGCAGCTTGGCGCGGTGGGCTGTCGGGAAGGTCATGTAGGCCAGCACGTCCGCCTCGGCCTCGTCCACGAGGATGGCGAGTTTGGGTAGCGTAGGGCGAAGCTGGTCGGCGACTTTGCGCCACTGGTTCTTGGCGGCCTCGGCGTCGTTCTGGGCAAGGCCGTGTCGATGAAAGCCGCAACGACGCGCCGACCATTCCTGCCGGCGTGGGCGAGCACATTGCGGGCAAAGTGAACACGGGGGCGCTGCCAGCTGGCGAGCAGGACCTTGGCGGCAGCGGCCTTGATGCCCTCGTGTGCATCGGAGATGACCAGCTTGACCTCACGCAACCCGCGGCAGGTCAGCTGGCGCAAGAACGCCGTTCAGAAGGTTGCCGCTTCGGACGGCCCGATGTCCATCGGG
>JAPJRA010000616.1 GCA_030824835.1 Geminicoccaceae bacterium
ACATCATCTTCCTCTACCGGCTGACGGTGGTGAACGGCTCCTTCGAGATCCTGCAACGCTCCATCGGCGGCATCACCGAGGACCGGCGACTGCAACTGCTGCTGATCGCCTTCGCCTTCGGCGCCTTCTTCGAGGGCGCGGCCGGCTTCGGCACGCCGGTCGCGGTCACCGCGGCGCTGCTGATCGGCCTGGGCTTCTCGCCGCTCGCCGCCTCCGGCCTGTCGCTGATCGCCAACACCGCGCCGGTGGCCTTCGGCGCGCTGGGCACGCCGGTCATCGCGCTGGCCGGCGTCACCGGACTCGATGTCTACACCCTGTCGGCGATGATCGGGCGACAGCTGCCCTTCTTCTCGGTCCTGGTGCCTTTCTGGCTGATCTGGGCCTTCGCCGGCTGGCGGGGGATGATCGAGATCTGGCCCGCCATCCTGGTCACCGGCGTCTCCTTCGCCGTGCCGCAGTTCCTCGTCTCGAACTACCATGGCCCCTATCTGGTGGACGTGATCGCGGCGCTGGTCTCGATGGCCTGTCTGGTCGGCTTCATGCGCGTCTGGCAGCCGAAGCGGATCTGGCGCGATCCCTCGCTGCGTGGCCGGGCGGAAGCCGATGTGGCGGCCAAGGCGGCGGCGCGCGGCACCGCCCCCGCCGCGGCCCGCACCGGCCATGGGGGCGAGATGATGGACGCCCCGCCCGTGGCGCGCATGACGCCGGGCGGCGCGGCGGCGGAGGACCGCGGCGCGGTGCTGCGCTCCTGGATGCCCTGGCTGATCCTGACGGTCTTCGTCTTCATCTGGGGGCTGCAGAGCACGCGCAACCTGCTGAACGGCCTCTGGTCGGCCAGCTTCCCGATCGAGGGGCTGCACCGCATGGTGGTGAAGGTGCCACCCGTCGTCGCCGAGCCGGTGCCGGAGGGCGCGGTCTTCGCCTTCGGCCTGCTGTCGATGACCGGCACCGGCATCCTCGCCGCCGCCGTGCTGGGCGGGCTGCTGATGGGCTTCTCGCCGCTGGCGCTGATCCGCGAGTATGGCAGCACCATCTGGCGGGTCCGCTACTCGCTGATCACCATCGCCGCCATGCTCGGCCTCGGCTACCTGACGCGCTATTCGGGGCTGGACGCGACGATGGGCCTCGCCTTCGCCAATACCGGCGTGTTCTACCCGTTGTTCGGCACGCTGCTCGGCTGGCTCGGCGTGGCCCTGACCGGCTCCGACACCGCCTCGAACGTGCTGTTCGGCGGCCTGCAGAAGATCACGGCGGAACAGCTCGGCCTCTCGCCGGTGCTGATGGCCTCGGCCAATTCATCGGGCGGCGTGATGGGCAAGATGATCGATGCCCAGAGCATCGTCGTCGCCTCCACCGCCACCAACTGGTTCGGCCACGAGGGCGACATCCTGCGCTACGTCTTCTTCCACTCCATCGCTCTGGCGGTGCTGGTCGGGCTGCTGGTGACGCTCCAGGCCTATGTGCCGCCCTTCACCGCGATGGTGCTGCATTAAGGCCGGCGGCCGGCGGGAGGGATCCTCCCCCGGCCGCGCCGCCCCGATCAGCCGCGCGAGAGGCGGCTGATCGTCTCGCCGTTCAGCAGCATCTCGCCCGCGACCTTCTGCGGATTGACCAGCAGGCTCAGGATCGGGCAGGCCGCCTCGATGGCCTCGTGCAGCGCGCGCAGCGTCTCGGGCGGCGCGGTGGATTCGAGGCGCAGCCGGTAGCGGAGGTTGTGCGGGTGCAGCGGACCGCTCGGCGTCGCCGTCTCGCCCACGGGCGGATGCTGGTCCGCCTCGACCTCCACCTCCACCGCGTCGAGCGGCACCTCGCGCAGCGCCGCCTGGATCAGGGTGATATGCGTGATGCAGGAGCCGAGCACGCCGAGCTGCATCTCCGGCGAGCCCGGGCCGAGGTCGTAGCCGGCGAGATCCGGCTTGCTGTCGCTGATGATCTGGAAGTCGCGGATACGGATCTCGCGGATGCCGCTGCGCCCCATGGCGCGCACCCGCGCCTTCACCGCGACCGGGCGCGGATCGGCTTCCGCCGCCTTCTGCCTGGCCAGGACGGCGAGGCGCTTCTGCACCAGATACTCGTTCAGATCAGTCATGGAGTTCTCCCAGGGACCGGCGACCGCCGAGTTCGCGGACGGTGCAGCCTCGCAAGCGGGCGGGGGGCTGTCCAGCGAGGCGGATCTGGCATCTGAAATCTGCTATTGCAGTTTCAGGCCACGACACCTAAACCTTCCCGCATGCTTCCCCCCGTCGCCGGCCTGCCGCCCCTGACCGCCGAGGATGTCCTCTCCCTGGCCGAGCGCGCCTATCGCCGCCTGCGCGACGCCATCGTGGACGGCAGCCTGCCCGGCGGCGAGCGCGTCTCGGAGCGCTCCCTCGCCCAGTCCCTCGGCATCTCCGCCCAGCCGGTGCGGGAGGCGCTGGGGCGGCTGGAGGCCGAGGGGATGGTCGTCACCCTGCCGCGGCGCGGCACGCTGGTCGTCGAGTTCACCCCGGAGCGGCTGGCCGAGATGGGGCTGATCCGCGTCGCCCTCGAAGGCACCGCCGCCGGCCTCGCCGCCCGTCGGGCCGGGCCGGCGGAGGTCGCCGCCCTGGAGGAGCAGCTCGCCCGCATGCGCGGCCTGAGCCGGGACGGGGCCGCGGCCATCGCCCTGCTGGCCGAGGCCAATGAGCGGTTCCATGAGCTGATCAACGGCATGACCGCCAATGCCTTCCTGCTGCGCTCGCTCGAGGCGCTGCGGGCCTACGACCATTTCGGCCGGCTGCGCGCGCTGCGCGCCACGCCGCAGGAGCCGCGTCGCGCCTGGCGCGAGCATGCCGGCATCGTCGCCGCCATCCGCCGCCACGACCCGGCCGCGGCCGAGGCGCGCATGCGAGCGCATATCCACCGCTCCCTGGAGGCCAGCGGCATCCTCGACGCGCTCGTCGCCGAGGCCTCCGGGACACCCATCGACAAGGGAACACCCCGATGACCCAGGACCACGCGCGGCTCGGCGCCGCGCTCGGCGGCATCTCCGGCATCCTCGTCACCCCCTTCGACGACGAGGACCGGCTCGCCCCCGCCCGGCTGCGGCCGGTGGTGGAGCGCGCCATCGGCGCCGGGGTGCATGTGCTGGTGGCCAATGGCAACACCAGCGAGTTCTACGGCCTGACCACGGCCGAGGCGGAGCGCATGGTGCATGTCGCCGCCGAGCAGGTGGGCGGGCGCGTGCCGCTGCTGGCCGGCATCGGCCGCTCGGTCCATGACGCCGAGGCGCGGGTCAGCGC
>JAPJRA010000617.1 GCA_030824835.1 Geminicoccaceae bacterium
AACATGGAGATCGGCATGGTGACGCCGCCGGTCGGCCTCAATCTGTTCGTCACCTCGGGTGTCACCGGCATGCCGGTGATGCAGGTGGTGCGGGCGGCGATGCCCTGGCTGAGCGTGCTGCTGGCCTTCCTGATCCTGATCACCTATGTGCCGTGGATATCCCTGCTTCTTCCCAATGCACTTTTCGGCACCGCCATCGTGCAATAGTCTTCGTTTGGACGATGCCGTCCGTCTCGGGTGGCGGTCGAGCCTTCCAGGAGTAGGCCCGTGCGGATGATCGTGTGCGAGACCCCTGGCGTGCTGCGCCTGGGTGAACGTGGTGTCCCGGAGCCGCGTGAGGGCGAGGTGGTCGTCCGCATCCGCAGGATGGGCGTGTGCGGCACGGACCTGCACATTTTCCAGGGCAAGCATCCGTTCCTCGAGTATCCACGGGTGATGGGCCACGAGCTTTCCGGCGAGATCGCTGCCGCCGGACGAGACACGCGGCTGGCCGAGGGCACGCAGGTCTACGTGATGCCCTACCTCACCTGCGGCACCTGTATCGCCTGCCGGCAGGGCAAGACCAACTGCTGCACCTCGCTGCAGTGCCTGGGCGTGCATTGCGACGGCGGCATGTGCGAGTATCTCGCGCTGCCGGAATCGGTGGTGTTTCCGACCGACGGCCTGCGCCTGGACCAGGCCGCCCTGGTCGAGTTCCTGGCGATCGGCGCCCATGCCGCGCGCCGGGCGGCTATCCGCGGCGGCGAGCGGACCCTGGTGGTGGGCGCCGGTCCGATCGGTATCGCCACGGCACTGTTCGCGCGGGCCCGCGGCGCCGAGATCACCTTCCTCGATCCCCGTGCCGACCGGCTGGCGTTCTGCCGCGACGAGCTGGGCATCGGCGACGGCCTGCAGGTGGACGCGGATACGCGCGAGCGCCTGAGCGACCTGACCCACGCCGACTTCTTCGACCTCGTGTTCGACGCCACCGGCAACGCAGCCGCCATGGAGCAGAGCTTCGGCTGGGTGGCGCATGGCGGCACGCTGGTGTTCGTGGGCGTGGTCCGCACCGATCTGGGCTTTTCCGGGCCCGACTTCCACAAGCGCGAGCTGACGCTGAAGGGCAGCCGCAACGCCACCATCGAGGACTTCCAGGAAGTGCTGGCGGCGATCCGCTCCGGGCGTATCCAGGTCGAGCGGCTGATCACCCACCGGGCCCGGCTCGAGGAGGCGCCGGAGCGCTTCCCGGCCTGGATCCGGCCGGAGACCGGGGTGGTCAAGGCGATGATCGAGATTTGAGGCCCGTGCAACCCGCCATCCTGCAGTTCGGCACCGGCCGCCTGCTCCAGGCGCACGTGGACCTGATGGTCGGCGAGGCCTTGGCCAGGGACGAGGCGATCGGGCCGATCGTCGCCGTGCAGACGACCGGGTCGGCCGAAGCCAGGCGCCGCATGGCGGCCTTGAACGCGGGCGACGGTTACCCTGTCCGCATCCGGGGCCTGGTCGATGGCCGGCCCGTGGACCGCGAGCAGCGCGTCGGCAGCGTCGTCCGCGCCCTGGACGCCGCCACGGAATGGGATGCCGTCGAGGCGCTGGTGATCGACGGCATCCAAGCCATCGTCTCCAACACCGCCGACCGTGGTTATGAGCTCGATGCGGCCGACCGGTTCGAGCACGCCGTGCCGCGCTCTTTCCCGGCTAAGCTCGTCAAGCTGCTGCACGCGCGCTGGCGGCACCATGCCCAGCCGCTCCTGCTCTTCCCTTGTGAGCTGATCTCGGGCAACGGCCACGTCCTGCGGGGGGTGGTCGATGGCTTGGCCCGGGCTTGGTCGCTGGAGCCCGGCTTTGTCGCTTGGCTCAACGAGGAATGCATCTGGGCCTGCTCGCTGGTCGACCGGATCGTGTCCGAGGCGATCGAGCCGATCGGTGCCGTGGCCGAGCCCTATGCGCTATGGGCCATCCAGGAGGCACCCGGGGTTCGTCCGGTCTGTCGCCATCCCGACCTGGTGCTGACGCCGGACCTCGCCCGTTACGAGCTGCTCAAGCTGCATATCCTCAATCTCGGCCATACCTGGCTCGCCGAACGCTGGCTGCTGGACGGACGGCCGCATGAGGAGACGGTGCGCGAGGCGCTGGACGACGCGACGCTCGCCGCCGGCCTTGAGGCCGTCTACGACGAGGAAGTGTTGCCGGTCCTCGCCACTCTGGGCCTGGCCGATCTGGCAGCCGACTACCGCAAGACCACGCTGGACCGGTTCCGCAACCCGTTCCTGCGCCATCGCCTGGCCGAGATCGCCGTCAACCATGCGACCAAGAAGCAGCGTCGCATGGCACCGTTACTGGCCTTCGCCGCCGAGCGCGCGCCCCACCTGCCGCTCCGTCGCCTCCGCGAGGCCGTGGCCTCGACGGCCGGAGCAGGCTGAGCCTGGGCGACGATTGACCTCCGGGTTGCGCCGGCGCATGCTTGGGAATGGCGGAATCTCCCGGCGAAAGGACCGATGATGCGCCTGTTCAGCGGCTTGGCCCGGCGGCTCGATCGGACGATGCGACATGGCCCACGGCCCGAAAGTGGCGGCGGCTACCGCACGCGGGCCGCGTGCTCGCCGCCGCATCGGGCGGGGCTGGATGTGCGTCCCGGCACGCTCAGCTGGCTGATCGCCCGCGCCGTCACCCTGCAATATCGCTGAAGCTCCGCGGCTGTCAGCCGGCAGGCTCAGCCAGCAGCTGCTCGACCGCCGCCACCGCCGCCGGACCGTCCCAGGCGGCGATGCCCAGCACGCGTCCGGCCTCGCGGCCCTGGCGGTCGACCAGGATGGTGGCTGGCAGGCCGGGCACCTTCAGTGTCCGGGTTGCCGCGGCCTTGGGGTCGCGATAGACGTGCACCGCGTCGACGCCGATCTCGTCCAGGAACTGCCGGACGCGGTCGGGGCCGGCGCGGTCCACCGACAGAGCCAGCACGACGACGTCGCGGTCGGCGAACTGTGCCTGCAGGCGGTCGAGTGACGGCATTTCTTCGCGGCACGGTGCGCACCAGGTGGCCCATAGGTTGAGCACGACGACCTTGCCCTTGAAATCGTCCAGCGAGGCCTCCTTCCCGTTCATCGACTGAAAGGTGAGCGGTGGTATCGGCTTGGCCTCGCCGGTCTGGATCGGCGCCTCGGCGGCTCCGGCCGAGCCGCCTGCCAGCGCGACCAGGACGACGAGAAAGCGCAAGGTGCGGCGCATGCAAGCTCCAGAACGGCTCGGGGAAACGACGATGACGGCAGAGGTCAAGGG
>JAPJRA010000618.1 GCA_030824835.1 Geminicoccaceae bacterium
GTCTGGCACGGGGCGTGCTTCGATATCTGGCCGCCAACCAGGCGACCGAACGGTCGCCGTTTCATGACGCGGCCCCCGGCAAGATCATGCACGAGACCCGCAAGGGCGAGATGGCACGCCTCAGCGAGCTGCCGTTCGGGCGTTATTACGGCGGGGTGGATACAACGCCGCTGTTCGTCATGCTCGCCGGCGCCTACGCGGCGCGCACCGGCGATCTGCTGCTCATCGAGGAGCTGTGGCCGGCGCTCATCGCGGCCATGGGCTGGATCGAGAGCGACGGCGATACCGACGGTGACGGCTTCGTCGACTATGCCAGGGGCGAAGCCACAGGCCTCGCCAACCAGGGCTGGAAGGACAGCGAGGATTCCATCTTCGATGCCGCTGGCCGCGATGCCCAAGGGCCCGTGGCCCTGGTCGAGGTGCAGGGCTACGTCTACGCCGCATTTCATGCGATGGCCGACCTCTCCGCCCGGCGCGGGGACGCCGTCGCCTGTGCGGAGTGGACGGCAAAGGCCACCAAGTTGCAGGCGGCCGTCGAGGAGCGGTTCTGGGTCGAGGATATGGGCAGTTATGCGATTGCCCTGGACGGCGCCGGCGAGCCCTGCCGCGTCCGTGCGTCCAACCCCGGTCATCTGCTGTTCACGGGCCTGCCCGCACCGGACCGGGGCCGGCGGTTGGCGGCCCAGCTGCTCAGCCCAACCTTCAATACCGGCTGGGGCATCCGTACCTTGGCCAGCACCGCACCCCGCTACAACCCGATGTCCTACCACAATGGCTCGGTCTGGCCGCACGACACCGCGATCTGTGCCGCCGGTATCGCGCGCTACGGTGACCGCGACGGCGCTGCCGGGTTGCTGAGCGACATGTTCGAGACCGCTATTCGATTTGAGATGCGATTGCCCGAGCTGTTCTGCGGCTTCGAGCGTCGGCCGGGCGAGCCGCCCATCGCCTACCCGGTGGCCTGCCTTCCCCAGGCCTGGGCGTCGGGGTCCGTGTTCCTGATGTTGCAGGCCTGCCTGGGCATCCGCGTCGATGGCTGGCATGGCGAGATCCATGTCGACCGGCCGCTGCTGCCGGCGGGCGTCGATCGGCTGACCGTGCGCCATCTGGCGGTCGGCGACGAGCGGATCGACCTCGGCTTGGAGCGCGTCGGCCAGCGTGTCGCGGCGTACTTCGAAGGTGGCAGATCCGGCTCGGTCCAATTGATCTCGCACGGCTGAGTCCGTCCTCGCGTGGCACTTCTGGCGCACCTCGAGCTGTGCTAGGCCGGGATCAAGAACGATCGAGGGAGGCGTGATGACCGGGCACAGCCGTGATGCGGTGGCCTATGTCTGCGGCACGTTCGACACCAAGGCTGCGGAGCTGCACTATCTTGCGGGCTTGCTGCGGGCAGCCGGCGTGTCGGTGCGCACGGTCGATCTTGGAACCCGGCGACCGAGCGACGACGTCGATGTCCCGGCGGCCAGCGTCGCGGCTCATCATCCTCGCGGTGCCGACGCGGTGCTGGGCGGAAATGACCGGGGTGCCGCCGTGGGCGCCATGGCCCAGGCCTTCGCACGCTATGTCGCCACCCTTCAGGATATCGGCGGCATGATCGCCGCCGGTGGCTCGGGCAACACGGCGCTGGTGGCCCCCGGCATGCAGTCCCTCGCCGTCGGCGTGCCCAAGGTGCTGGTCTCGACGGTGGCCTCCGGCAACGTCGCTTCCTATGTCGGCCCGGCCGACATCGCCATGATCTATTCGGTCACCGACGTGCAGGGGCTGAATCGGATCTCGCGGCGGGTGCTGGGCAACGCCGCGCACGCCCTGGCCGGCATGATGCAGAGGCAGATCCCGGCCGCTGCGGCCGACGAGCGCCCCGCCCTCGGGCTGACCATGTTCGGCGTCACCACGCCTTGCGTCCAGGCGGTCACCGCGGCGCTGGAGGGTCAGTACGACTGCCTCGTCTTCCACGCCACCGGCACCGGCGGCCAGTCGATGGAGAAGCTCGTCGACAGCGGCCTGATCGCCGGTGTCATCGACGTGACCACGACCGAGGTGGCCGATCTGCTGGTCGGCGGCACCCTGGCCTGCACCGAGGACCGGTTCGGTGCCATCGCCCGCACCGGCGTGCCCTATGTTGGCTCGGTGGGTGCCGTCGACATGGTCAATTTCGGCGCGCTCGGCACGGTGCCCGAGCGCTTCAAGGGCCGCAACCTTTACGTCCACAACCCGCAGATCACGTTGATGCGCACGACGCCCGAGGAGAACGATGCCATCGGGCGCTGGATCGGCGCGCGGCTGAACGCGTGCCACGGACCGGTGCGGTTCCTGCTGCCCGAGGGCGGCGTCTCCCTGATCGACGCGCCCGACCAGCCGTTCCACGATCCGGCGGCCGACGCCGCCCTGTTTGCCGCGCTCGAGGCCACTGTCGAGCCCACAGTGCAGCGTCGGCTCGTCCGCCTGCCGCATGCCGTCAACGACCCGGCCTTCGCCGCGGCGCTGGTCGCCGCCTTCCGTGAGATCGCCCCCTGATGTCCAAGTTCCGCCGCGCCGAGCTGCTCGCCCGCTTCCAGGCCATGGCCCAGCGCCGGGAGCCGATCATCGGCGGCGGCGCCGGCACCGGCCTGTCCGCCCGCTGCGAGGAGGCGGGCGGAATCGACCTGATCGTGATCTACAATTCCGGCCGGTACCGCATGGCTGGTCGCGGCTCGCTGGCTGGCCTGCTGGCCTATGGCAACGCCAATGAGATCGTGGTCGAGATGGGCCGCGAGGTGCTGCCGGTGGCCACCCGCACGCCCGTCCTCGCCGGCGTCAACGGCACCGACCCGTTCCTGCTGCGCGAGCATTTCCTGGGGCAGATTCGGGACATGGGCTTCGCCGGCATCCAGAACTTCCCGACCGTGGGCCTGATCGACGGCACCTTCCGCCAGGGCCTGGAAGAGACCGGGATGGGCTACGCGCACGAGGTCGAGCTGGTCCGCGCGGCCCACGCCATGGACCTGTTCACCACGCCCTATGTTTTCGACGAAGCCCAGGCGGTGGCGATGGCCGAGGCCGGCGCCGACATGCTGGTACCGCACATGGGTCTGACCACGGGCGGCGACATCGGCGCATCCACGGCACTGCGGCTCGAGGACTGCCCGGCGCTGATCGACGGTATGGCCCGGGCAGCCCGCAAGGTACGCCCGGATATCCTGGTCATTTGCCACGGCGGCCCCATTGCCACGCCCGACGATGCCGCCTGGATCCTGCGCAACACCGAG
>JAPJRA010000619.1 GCA_030824835.1 Geminicoccaceae bacterium
TGATCACCCCGCCCTCGAGCAGCCGCAGCCGGAGGCGGCGCTGCAAGATTGCGGCCACCTCGGCCAGTTGGAGCTGTGAGTTGACGCCCAGCCCTTCCTCGGCCTCGGCCGCGGCCGTGACGCAGACCCAGCCCCGCTCGACGGCCGCGGCGACGGTGTCGGTGAGGTATAGCTCATGGCGTTCGGAGCGCATGGGCAACGCGTCCAGCAACAGCGGCAAGCGCGCCGCGTCGAACGCCATCACCCCGGCGTTGCACAAGGACTGCTCGCGCAAGACGGCATCGGCGTGCAGGTCCTCGACGATCTCGACCAGCCTGCCGTCAACGAGCCGGAGCCGGCCGTAGCCCGCCGGCTCGCTCGGCCGGATGCCCAGCACCGCCACGGCAGCATCCGCAGCCTCCCGCGCTTCGACGAGCGTGCGCAGGGTGGCGCATGTCAGCAGCGGCGTGTCGCCGTAGACGACGAGAACGGTGCCGTGTTCAGGCAATTGGTCGCGGGCGACGAGCAGGGCGTGGCCGGTTCCCAGCTGCGGCTCCTGCAGCACGAGTGTCGGGGCCAGCGGCGAACGCGACGCCGCCGCTGCGACGTCGTCCATTCCCGGCGCCAGGATGGCCAGCGTGCGCTGCGGCGTCAGCTCGGCGACCGTGGCCAGCACATGTCCCAGCAGCGTGCGCCCCGCCAGCGGGTGCAGAACCTTTGGCAGCGTGTTCTTCATCCGCGTCCCCTTGCCGGCGGCGAGGACGGTCACGCATAAGGGGAGTGCCATGCCGGGAATATCTCCGCTGCGCCAGATATCCTGGCCCGATGCAGCCAGTTCGGCGGCCTCGACTTTAGCAACTTCGCCCACCTGCTCAACCCGGAGCCGCAAGCACGTGTCGGATGGTATTCACGCCCTCATCTTCGACCTCGACGGCACTTTGGTCGAGACCACAGGTGACCTTCATCTGGTGCTGGCCGAGATTCTGGCCGAGGCCGGCCTCGAGGCGCCGTCGCTGCCCGCCGTGCGTGGCATGATCGGCGACGGCGCCCGTGTGTTGATCGAACGGGCGCTGGTAGCCATCGACCGGCCCGCCGGTCCGGCTGCCGTCGACGAGCTCTTTGCCCGCTTTCGGGAGCGCTATGCGGAAGTACCCTGCCGGCGCAGCGAGCCCTACCCGGGTGCCCGTGACCTGCTGGCGCGCCAGCAGGCCGCCGGCTTTCGTCTCGGCCTGTGCACGAACAAGCCGCAAGGGGCAACCGACGGGCTGCTGCGCGCGCTGGACATCGACGGCTATTTCGACGCGGTGATCGGTGGTGACGTCCTTCCCGGCATTCGCAAGCCCGATCCCGCCCATCTGGCCGCCGTCCTGGACCGGCTTGCCGTGAAGCCGGCAGCCGCGGTCATGGTCGGCGACAGTCGCAACGATCTGCTCACCGCCCGCGGGCTCGGCATTCCCTGCATCCTGGTGAGCTTCGGCTACACGGATACACCGGCAAGCGAGCTCGGTGCGGACGCCGTCGTCGACCATCTGGGCGAGGTGCCTGCGGCTCTGGAACGACTGACGACTTCCGGCGCCGTCTGAGACGGGCACGCGGCCAAAGCGCTGGCGCGCAACAAAAAGGCCCCGAGCTGATGGGCTCGGGGCCTAGCGAAACTGGTGCCTTCAGGGAGGCGAAAGGCACTCAGCGCGCCGGGTAGGAGAGAAAGGTCCGCAGTGATCTCAGGCCGGCGTCAGGCGCGCCGGTCCCATCTCGAACCCGGCTGGAAAAAGTCTCAGGCGGCGACGGCCTTGAGCTCGGCGACGGTGGCCTGCGTGCGCTGCGTGGCCAGCTCGTACACGCGCTTCTGGGCGCTGACGGCGAGGTCGACGACCTCCTTGGCGACGGCAACCGACTTCTCGGTGGCGGCCTTCACGTTGGCGAGGCCGGCCTCGGGCTTCGGCAGCTCTTTGCTGGCGAAGGCGCTCTTAGCCTCTGCCATGGCCTGCTCGAAGTAGCCGAATTGCACCTTGGCAATCGCCTGGGCGGCATCGATCAGTACGTTCTGCGCTTCCTGAGCAGCCGCCAAGTTTGCCTTCTGCACGCCGAAGAGGGCGTCGAGGTCGACCTTGGGGAACTTGAACTCAGGAACCTTGAACTCCGGGAGTGCGAGGGGCTTGGCCATTGGATCTATCCTTGTTGCTGCACTGCACAAGAGATAGTGCGCAAACGCGAAGGCGCAACCCAGTGTTCTCGCGGTGCAGCATGATCAGGTGCGGCAAGGTGCCGCGCCATACCAAAGGATGATGGATTCCCGAAAAGCAGTGGCAACGAAAAAAGAGCCGGGCCCGCAGGCCCGGCCAAGTCGATCAGGGAGGCAAAAGCTTCGGGAAAAAGAGAGATGCCGCTCTCTCCCCCGCGCGAGTGGCATGCACTCGCGGCCGGTCGGCCGGCACCTGCGCGGCACCGACCCGTGCAGCATGACCGCCCGAAGCGCAGCGATGCTGCATTGCGACATATGGCGTGCGCCGAACCAATTGACAGAGGGGCTCTGCCGCTAGCCGAGGGGAGGCTGGCCCCGTGCATCCGTGGATTGCTCCGCCGGCCTTGTGCTCATCGGAAATACATCCATATACCATCCATGCAGATGGTAGACGGATGGATCCATATCTGCTTCGATGATCGCATCCGCCTCCCGCCCTGCGATATCCGCAGTGGCGAGCGCACATCCCAAGGACAGTCCACCATGAACGAAGCCACATTTGCCGACCTGCGGGGAGCTACCCGATTCATCCGTGCCGGTCAGCTGTCGGAGGCAACGGCGATGCTGCAGCGCCTGCTACGAGGCGACGGCGTGGCAACCGGCGGGCAGATTCCGGTCCCCGAGGCCGGCGCTCCCGACCTTCGCGGGGCGATGTCTCGGATGCGGGCCCGATCGAGCGCGACCGACCCCCTTGGTGGAGCCCATCTGGCCGTGCTACCCGACGCGCTGCGCGATTTGCTGGGGCGCCTCCAGGTGGGCGGCGACCTCGGCGATGTTCGCGCCAAGCCCGCGCCGATCACCCTCCCGATTCCGGCCAATGCGCAGTTCCTCGATGGTTCATTTGCCAACGAGTTCGGCAGCCGGACCTACAGGCTCTACGTCCCCAGCACCTATCAGGGGCACTCGATGCCCCTGATCGTCATGCTGCATGGCTGCACCCAGTCGCCGGACGATTTCGCCGCTGGCACGCAGATGAACAAGCTGGCGGAGGAGCATGGTTGCCTGATCGTCTAT
>JAPJRA010000620.1 GCA_030824835.1 Geminicoccaceae bacterium
GCCATCCGCACCGATGATTGTCCGGCATTTATTGCGCGCCTCCCCAGCGTGTTGCCCCTGATGGAACCGCGAACATGCCGATTGACGCGAGGCACCGCAACCCTGCCCTACCTTCTGGTTGCAGCGTGCCCGCATTGACCGCGCGCCGGCCCGCCGCCATCTTGGCGCCGGAGTCGGAACGGGAGAGCCGCGATGCAGATGCCGAAGCCGGACGGGGAATCGCTCGCCAAACGCGAGCGCATCGTCGAGGCGCTGCGGGCGATCGTTCCGGGCGAGGGCGTCATCGCCGCCACCGACGAGCTGCGCGCCTACGAATCCGACGCGCTCACCGCCTATCGCACCGTGCCCATGGCGGTGGTCCTGCCGTCGACCACGGCCGAGGTCGCGGCCGTGCTCGCCTTGTGCGACCGGGAGAAGATCAAGGTCGTGCCGCGCGGCGCCGGAACGTCGCTCTCGGGCGGCGCCCTGCCGCTGGAGGACGGCATCGTGCTGGGCCTCGGCAAGTTCAACCGGATCCTCGACATCGACTGGGAGAACCGCACCGTCACCGCCCAGTCCGGCGTCACCAACCTCGGCATCACCAAGGCGGTCGAGCATCGCGGCTTCTACTACGCACCGGACCCGTCCTCGCAGATCGCCTGCACGATCGGCGGCAACATCGCCGAGAACTCGGGCGGCGTGCACTGCCTGAAATACGGCCTCACCACTAACAACGTGCTGGGCCTGGAGCTGGTGCTGCCCAGTGGCGAGATCGTCCGTCTCGGCGGCAAGCACCTGGACTCCGACGGCTACGACCTGCTGGGCCTGATGACCGGCTCGGAGGGTCTGCTGGGCGTCGTCACCGAGGTCACCGTGCGCATCCTGCAGAAGCCCGAGACCGCGCGGGCGGTGCTGATCGGCTTCCCCTCGGTCGAGCAGGGCGGCGACTGCGTGGCCTCGATCATCGCCGCCGGCATCATCCCCGGCGGGCTGGAGATGATGGACCATCCGGCGATCAACGCCGCTGAGGATTTCTGCCATGCCGGCTACCCGCGCGACGTGCAGGCGCTCTTGATCTGCGAGCTGGACGGGCCGGCGGCCGAGGTCGACCACCTGATCGGCGTCGTGGGCTCGATCGCCCGCCAGCACGGCTGCACCTACAGCAAGGCGTCCGAGGACGAGGCCGAGCGGCTGCGGTTCTGGGCCGGGCGCAAGAACGCCTTCCCCGCGGCCGGCCGGCTGTCGCCGGACTATCTGTGCATGGACGGCACCATCCCGCGCGGCAAGCTCGCCTTCGTGCTGGAGCGGATGCAGGAGATGTCCGCCCGGCACGGCCTGCGCGTCGCCAACGTCTTCCATGCCGGCGACGGCAACCTGCACCCGCTGATCCTCTACGACGCCAACATCCCGGGCGAGCTGCACGCCGCCGAGGAGTTCGGCGCCGACATCCTCAAGCTCTGCGTCGAGGTCGGCGGCGTGCTCACCGGCGAGCACGGGGTGGGCGTCGAGAAGCGCGACCTGATGGAGACCATGTTCAACGAGGACGACCTGAAGCAGCAGCAGCGGGTCAAGTGCGCCTTCGACCCGGCCCAGATCCTCAATCCCGGCAAGGTCTTCCCGGTCCTCCACCGCTGCGCCGAGCTGGGCCGCGTCCACGTCCACAAAGGGCAGCACCGGTTCCCGGAGCTGCCGCGGTTCTAGGGCGAGCACAATGTTGCCGAGCATCCGCCGCGAACGTACATTGCCGCGTCGAGTTCTTGGCATCGGTTGGATAGATGGCCGCCCCGGTACCTAGTGATTCTTCGGCTTCTGAAGCTCAACGCGAGCGGACGATAGCCGAGCTCCGCGCCATCGAGCCCGAACTGCGCCGGCAAGGTGTCGTCGGCCTGCGGCTGTACGGCTCGCTGGCACGCGGCGAGGCGACCCCATTGAGCGATGTCGACCTGTTGCTCACACCGGCTCCCGGCCGGCCGTTCTCGTTGGTCGACATGAGCAAGGTGCGTCTGCTCGTGACCGAGCGCCTGGAGCGTGAGGCGGGCGTCGTGGTCGAGAGCGACGTCTCGCCCGAGTTCAGGGCCCGGATCGCGGGCGATCTCGTCACCGTCTACTGATGGCCAGAGCCACCGTCGACGATCGGCTCAACCATATCCTGGCCGAGATCGACTTGATCCGCTCCTTCGTCGCCCACAGCGGTGGCGGGCGCGTTGGCGACCGCATGCTCCGCCGCGCGGTCGAGCGCTCGCTGGAGATCGTCTCGGAGGCGTCGCGCCACATCCCGGCCGAGCTGCAGTCTGCGCATCCCGAAATCCCCTGGCGCAGCGTCGCGGATATCGGCAACGTCCTGTGTCACGGCTATGACCAGATCGCCGACCAGCGCATCTGGGCCGTGGTCGAACAGCATCTGGAGCCGCTTGAACGCGCCGTGCGCGCGATGCTGGGACAGACATCAAATCGCGATGACGTGGATCCATGACGCAGGCTCACCACTGCGCCCGACCGAAGCGCCGACGACCCGTAGAATGACCTCGGCCGTGGCGTGCGGATCGCCATGGCGGTAGCGCACCAGCACGACGTCGGCGGAACGCTGGCCGTGCCGAACGACCAGCTCATCGAAGTCCTTGTCCCGAGGTCAGGAGCGCCCCGCCTGTGCGGCGGGCCAGCGCCAGCACGGCCTCGTCGGCACTACCCGCGCGCTCCCCTCTGATTTCACCGACGTCATGCCCAGCGTCGCGTAGCAATTTGACAATGCGCATGTCGAGGTTCTCGTCGGCGAGGAGTTTCACGCGGCCGTTGCTGGCTCGCCGAAGATGATCGCCTCGCGCCGTAGGTAGTCCGCAGCAAAACCGAGCGCCGCCCGGACATCGGCCTCGCTCAGGTGCGGGTGCGCCTTGCGGATCGCGGCCACGGTCATGCCGTCCGCGAGCTCCTCGAGGATCAGCTCGACCGTGATCCGTGTGCCCTTGACCGTGGGCTTACCGCCCATGATCGCGGGATCGGAGACGATTCGCTCATGTGATACGGCCCCCATGCATCCACCTGCGCCAAAAACCTGCAAGTCGATCCTCAATCCGGACCTTAGCGCCGTCAAACAGGCGTGTCTCGGCCCCGTGGGTCCGGCATGGATGATCGTACCGGACGCGCCGCGGCTTTGCCTCGTCCCGCATCCACCGCCCGAGCCGGCCAGCCGATCGACCGCCCTGGCAGCGCCGGACGTCTCCATCAAGCCGCGCGTCGGGTGAGTGCTGCGAGGCGGCG
>JAPJRA010000621.1 GCA_030824835.1 Geminicoccaceae bacterium
TGCCGACGAGGCGGCGGTGGCCTGGCTGAATTCGGCGCAGCGGCGGGACCTGATCGCCCAAGCGCTGCCGATGCTGGTGGGGCGGGACGACGTCCATATCGTCAAAGACGGGGCTTCCGGCGTCATGCCGGCGCCGGTCTCGGCGGTGATCTCCACCCGCATCAAGCCTGGTCGCGAGGACGCCTATCGCGCCTGGGAGCAGCGCATTGCCGCCGCCCAGTCGCAGGCCCCCGGCTTCCAGGGCTACCGCTTCGAGCCGCCGATACCGAACGTGCAGCCGGATTGGCTGTCGATCCTGCGCTTCGATTCCGAGGCCAACCTGCAAAAGTGGCTGGACTCGCCAGGTCGGCTGAAACTGCTGAAGGAGGCGGAAGCCTTCACCGACGAGTTTCATGCACGGATCGTGCGCACCGGCTTTGATCAGTGGTTCCCCGCCGGCGATGCGTCACCGCCACCGCCGGCGTGGAAGCAGAACATGCTGGTCGTGCTGATGCTCTATCCGGTGGTGTTCCTGTTCGGCCACCTCGTACAGGCGCCGATCCTGATGGGGTGGGCGGGGATGCCGTTCTGGCTGGCCCTGTTCATCGGCAACGTCGCCAGCGTGCTCCTGCTCAGCCGGCTGGTGCCGTGGGTGAGCCGCCGCTTCGGCTGGTGGCTCCGGTCCTCTGACACTGTTGGACGTCGCCGTGATCTTCTTGGCGCCGCCGTGGTGGTCGGGCTTTATGCTGCGGCTATGCTGGTGTTTGCGATCGCCGGCTGACCGGGATCAGCCCGTGGCCGCCAGCGCCTCGCGCTCCGGTCGCAGGCGGAGCAGGGTGATCTGGTGCCGCTGCCGGCTGAGCACCTCGAAACGGAAACCGTGAAAGACGAAGGTCTCGCCGACGTCCGGGATCCGGCGGGCTTCGTACAGCAGCAGGCCCGCCACCGTGGTGGCCTCGTCGTCGGGCAGGTGCCATTCGAACTGCCGGTTGAGGTCGCGGATCGTGACCCGCCCCTCGACCAGGATGCTGCCGTCCGCCTCCGATTTCACCCCGCTCATCTCGACGTCCTTCTCGTCGACGATGTCGCCGACAATCTCCTCGAGAATGTCCTCGAGGGTGACCAAGCCCATCAAGGCGCCATACTCGTCGACGACGAAGGCCAGGTGCGCCCGCCGCTGACGAAAGGCCAGCAGCTGATGGTAGAGTGAGGTCGTGTCCGGAATGAACCAGGGCGGGCCGGCCAACTTGCGCAGGTCGGCATTGGTGACGTTGCTGCCCTGGCGCTGGACCAGCGCCAGCACGTCCTTGGCATGCAGCACGCCCGAGATCGCATCGGGATCGCCGCGCCAGATGGGGTAGCGGGTGTAGGGGCCTTCCAGCACCTGGCGGACGATGTCCTCGACCGGAGCGTCGGCGTTGATCGAGACGATGTTGCGCCGATGCGTCATCACCTCGCCGACCTCGAGCTTCTCGAAGTCGAGGATGGCGCCCAGCATGTCGTGTTCCTGCTTCTTCATGCTGCCGAGCTGGCGCGAGGCGCCGATCAGCTGGCGCAGCTCGGCTCCCGAATAGACCTCGAGATGGCTGGCCTCGGCCACGCCCATGAGCCGCAGGATGCCGCGGGCGGCATTGTTGAGCGCCCAGTTGAGCGGCCAGCAGAGCAGGAAGAACGCATGCAGCGGTGCTGCCACCCACAGGGTGATGGGTTCCGGTTGACGGATGGCGAAGGTCTTGGGGACCTGCTCGCCGATGACGATGTGCAGCGAGGAGAAAAGCAGAAAACCTACGGCGAAGGACACCGTGTGCAGCACCTGCTCGCTCATGCCCGCGGTGCGGAAGAGCGGCTCCAGCACGGCGGCGACGGCGGGCTCGCCGACCCAGCCCAGACCCAGCGAGGCCATCGTGATGCCAAGCTGGCAGGCGGCCAGATAGGCTTCCATGTGCTTGAGGATGCTGGTCGACAGCCGGGCCTGGCGGCTCCCGGCGGCCGCCAGGGCCTCCAGGCGGATGGCGCGCACCTTGACCAGCGCGAACTCGGCCGCGACGAAGAACGCATTGGCGGCGAGCAGCAGAATCACTGCCAGGATCGAGAGATACATCGACCGTTACCGAAGGGAGCCGGACGTCGGCGGGTGCCGGTTACGCATGGTCGGTCAGCACCGCCCGGACGGCATCTTCTGGAACGTCGGCACTGACGAAAGCCTCGCCGATCCGATATGCCAGCACGAATCGCAGACGCGCATTCTCCACTTTCTTGTCCCTGCCCATGGCCGCCAGCAGCGCGTCGGGTGGGAAGTCCCGGTTGCTCGCCTGGGCCACCCTTGTCGGTAGGCCGAGCCGGGTCAAGTGCGCGCGCGCCCTTTCCAGATCGGCCGCTGGACAATAGCCGAGCCGGGTCGAGAGGCTGAACGCGTCGATCATGCCGATGGCCACGGCCTCGCCGTGCAGCAGGCCGCCGTCGTAGCCGGCGAGGGCTTCGTAGGCATGGCCGAACGTATGGCCGAAATTGAGCAGCGCCCGCTCGCCCGTGGTCTCGCGCTCGTCCGCGGCGACGACGGCGGCCTTCACCTCGAGCGACCGGCGCACCGCTTCCGCCCGGACCTGCGGATCTCCCGCCAGCACGGCGTCGCCGTGCTCGTCGAGCCAGTTGAAGAAGCCGTCCGCGTCGCGGATGAAGCCGTATTTCACCACCTCGGCATAGCCGGCCCGCAGTTCTCTAACCGGCAGATCGTCGAGCACGCTGGTATCGATCAGGACCGCGCGCGGCTGGTGGAACGCACCCACCAGATTCTTGCCGTGGACCGAGTTGATGCCGGTCTTGCCGCCGACGGCACTGTCGACCTGGGCCAGAAGTGTGGTCGGAATCTGGATGAAGTCGATGCCACGCAGGATCGTCGCCGCGGCGAAACCCACCAGATCACCGATCACGCCGCCGCCCAGGGCCACCACCGACGAGCGGCGCTCGACGCCGTGGCCCAGCAGATCCTCCACCAGCATCTCGAGCTGGCGCCAGCTCTTGGTGGCCTCACCGGCTTCCAGCACGATCGTCCGGCTGGCAATCCCGGCTTTGGCGAGAGCGTCGGTCAACCGACCCGGATGGGCGGTTCGGGCCAGGTTCCGGTCCGTAATCACGACGGTGCGGCGCAGCGGCAACAGCGGTGCCAGCAGCTCGCCAGCACGCTCCAGCACGCCCGCCCCGATGGTGATCGCGTAGCTCCGCTCGCCCAGGTTCAGGCGGAGCACGTGGTCGC
>JAPJRA010000622.1 GCA_030824835.1 Geminicoccaceae bacterium
GACCCACCATGACCGCGTTGTCGTGGACGAACTCCTTGCCGAAGACGATCTCGCACATGCGCACCGCGTCCTCGGCGCGGTCGGGGTGGGTGACCGGGCCCATGAAGCTCTTGTCGCTGTGGCGGATCGCCGAGGCCGTGATGTGCAGGTGCCGCTTGGGGATGGCGACGTCGACCGGCTCACAGACCACCGAGCCCGTGTTCTGCAGCGCCGGGGCCATGTAGGCCAGCTTGTGGAAATTGTTGAGGTCTTGAAGTGTGCCGTAGCGGCGCTCGCCGTCGAAGCCGCGCACGAACGGCGAGCCGTAGGTCGGGCCGAAGACCATGCCGTTGCCGCCGATCTCGACCGAGTGGGCGGGGTTGCGGGCGTGCAGCGTGAAGCGCTCCGGCGCCTTGGCGACCAGGCCCATGAGCAGCTCGCGCGGGATGCGGACGCGGGCGCCGTCGACCGAGGCCCCGGCGTCGCGCCACTTGGCCAGGGCCTCGTCCTCGCGGAACTCGATGCCCACGGTCTCCAGCAGATGGACCGCGGTCTCGTGGATCCGCTCCAGCCATTCGGGGCTCAAGACCTCGTAGAGCGGCAGCTTGCGCTGCAGCGCCGGCAGGCTGCGCACCGCCATCGAGGTCCGGACCGCCCGCCGCGCCTCACGGCCACCCCGCCTACCATCCGCCGACATGCCCGGCCTCCCTGCCGTCCCGCTACCAGCAGGCCATGTAACAGGTGCCGGAAGTCGCAGCTAGCTTGGCAGCGCCGCGCAGGATCGACGGGCCGACATCCGGCACGGGAACGGGCGGGCCTAGTGGCCGTCCGCCTCGTAGCCGTCGGTGAGCGTGCGCAGGAAGGCCACCACGTCGTCGATCTCCGCCGCCGATAAGGCCGGCGCGTCGCCGGGCCGACGGTCGAAGGGCGGGTCGAGGTTGATGTTGGCGTGATAGGCGGCGGGCAGGTCGTCGAACTTGTGCACGCTGCCGTCGGGATTGCGCGGATACCAGCGCTCCGGGTTGGTGTCGCGCTGCACGTAGAACTCCACGACCTTGCGCAGGTCGTGGAAGGCGCCGTTGTGGAAGAAGGTCTGCCGGGTGGCGACGTTGCGCAAGGTGGGCGTGCGGAACAGGCCGCAATAGTCCGGGTGGTCCTGCAGGTCGGTCCGCAGCGGACCGCAAAGGCCTAGATCGACATAGCCGGGATCCGCGTTGGCCGGGATCTCCGGATTACGCGGCACGCCGATGGCGATCAGCCCGAAGTCGGTGAACTGCGGCGGGGTGCCGTCATTGCCGCGCTGGCTGATGTGGCATTCGGCACAGTTGCCCTTGGTCGGCTCGTCGAACAGCTCCAGCCCGCGCGCCTCCTGGGGTGTCAGCGCGGCCCTGCCGGCGAGGTAGGCGTCGTACTTGCTGCTGTAGGGGTAGAAGGTGCGGTAGTCCTGCTGGAAGACCTCGAGCGCCTTGGCGATGCCGGCGAAGCTCGCCTGCTGATCGTCGACGATGCCGGGCCCGTAGATCGCCTGCAGGCGCGGTCCGTAGCCGGCCCGGAGCGCACTGGCCACCACTTGGTCGGCCGTCGCGTTGGCCATCTCGAAGGGTGACAGCAGCGGGAACTCGGCCTGGGCATGGGCGGAATCGGCGCGGCCGTCCCACATCAGGCCGCCGCTCGGCCCGTTGTCGACGGATTCGTCGGCCTCGTCCTCGCTGTCGAAGAAATGCTCGGTGAACTGCGGCACCGCCTGCAGGTACTGCAGTGACGGCACCGCTCTGAGCCCCGGCCGCCGGAGGTCCATGCCGCCCTGCTGGACGGGACGGGCGTTGGCCGGCGCGAAGGCGTGGCCGGGATCGTGGCAAGTGGCGCAGGCCATCCGCCCGGAGCCGGAAAGGGCCGGATCGAAGAACAGGTCGCGCCCGATCGCGCTCAGCTCGGCCGCCTGTCGGCGCGCCTCCACCCTGGTCATCGGCGCGGCCACGGCACAACCCACGCCGCCGCCACCATAAGCACCGATCGCGCCTGCCGCGAGCGCCACCAGAATCGCCGGCGGCAGGATGGAGCCTCTGCGTCGATGCATGGGTGTCCTCCCTAATTGGCCGACCTCCGTGGAGCGGGCCTTGTTTCCTGCGGATGCAGCTCCGCGGCGTCCAACGGCAAGCATCTTAGAGTGGTTCAAAAACCGTTGCGCGGTCAGATGAATATCTTTCTAGTTGTTGCCCAACAAGCCAAAGGATGATCGGCAGTCGATGAATGCCGGCATCCCGGGGAGGCAAGATGCGGCAAGCAAAATATCTGAACACGGTCGCCGGCGTGGCGTTGACGGCGTCTCTCGCCAGTTGTGCGACGGGCTCCGGCGAGCATGGGCAAGCAGCCAGAAGCATCAACGATATCGACACCGTGGTGGTGATCTTCGCCGAGAACCGCAGCTTCGACAATCTCTACGGCCATTTCCCGGGTGCCAACGGGCTCGCCGAAGCGAGCGCCGCCAGCAAGCAGCAGCTCGATCGGGATGGTAAGGTGCTGGGCGAGCTGCCCCCGATCTGGGGTGGCCTCACCGCCAAGGGCTTCACGCCGCCGGTCACGCAGGCGGAGACCGAGCATCTGCCGAACCAGCCGTTCGCCGTCGACGACCCGAAGGGCTTCAACCTACCGTTGTCGACTCCGACCAAGGATCTGTGGCATCGGTTCTACCAGAATCAGATGCAGATCGGGGACGGGAGCAACAACAAGCACGTGGCCTGGGGCGACAGCGGCGCACTGGTGATGAGCAACTGGGACGGCTCGAAGATGGCGATGTGGAACATCGCCAAAGAGTACACGCTGGCCGACAATTTCTTCATGAGCGGCTTCGGCGGGTCCTTCTACAACCACATCCGCCTGATCTGCGCCTGCACGCCCTACTACCCGCACGCCGATACGAGCGCGGCCAAGCCGACGATCGCGGTGGTCGATCCGGACGGCGTGACCCTCACGGTGGCCGGCAACTCGCCCAGGTCGGCGATGGACGGCATCCCGAAATTCGTCAGCGACGGCAACCTGACACCCGACTTCTATGCCGTGAACACGATGCAGCCGCCCTACCAGCCGAGCAAGAACCCGCCGGCCAAAGGTGGCGATCCGCGCTTCGCCGATCCGGCCATGGCCACGACCATGCCGCCGCAGACCGATACGACCATCGGCGACCTGCTCAGTGCCAAGGGGGTGAGCTGGGCCTATTACAGCGGCGCTTGGCAGGCCGTGC
>JAPJRA010000015.1:0-2358 GCA_030824835.1 Geminicoccaceae bacterium
GGATACCGTCTTGCCGTCGATGATGAAGCTCGGCGTCGAGTTGATCTTGTATTTCTGCTCGCCGTCGAGGCGCGCCTGCAAGATCGCGTTCTCGAGCTCCTTGTCGGCGAGACAGGCATCGATCTGCGCTTCCCCCAGCCCACCGAGCTTGGCCAGCTGCTTGAGCGCCTGGACCGGGTCGGCCGCCCGAGCCCAGTTCTGCTGTTGGGCGAAGAACACCTCGACGAATTGGGGCTGGCGCTCCGATCCGGCACAATGGGCCACGATCGCCGCCTTCAGCGCCGTCGCGTCGAGCGGAAAATCGCGCAGCACGAGCCGCACCTTGCCGGTATCGATGTAGCGCTGCTTCAGCTCCGGCAGGGTCTTCGCATGAAACGCCGCGCAGTGAGGGCAGGTGAGGGACGAGTACTCGATGATGGTGACCGGTGCCGACGGGTCGCCGATGGCAGGATCACCCAGATCGACGGCGAACGCGCGTTCGGCGCCGGTCGCAAGGGCCCCGAGAATGCACAACACAGCGAACCGTAGCGGCAGACGCATCGGTGATCGTCCTCCTGGAATAGCCAGGGTTGCTATAGGGGGGGTGATGCGGCGGAGCAAGGCCCCGGGCGTCAGTGCCGCCGCCGGCGGACCGCACGGCCCAGTGCCTGCAGGGCCTCCCGCAACTCTCCATCGTCGACGCTGCTGACCCCAGCAGCGATCTCGGCCTCGTCCTCCGGCCGCAAGGGTGCCGGCGGTGGAACGGGTGGCGGCACCGGCGGGAGCGGAATTTGCAGCAGCCGCAGCTGGCGAATGGCACGATGCCCGAAATAGGTGTTGATCCGCTCGATGAGCTGTGGCGATGCGTGCTGCACCTCGATGGCCGCGGCGCCGCTCGTCTGCAGCACAAGCGTGCCGCCTCGTCGGCGCCCCGGTGCATGCTCGACCCGCAACGGCTGGCAGCGCCGTGCCAGCACCGGCCCGATGATCGTCGACCAGTCGGCCAGCAGGCTGGCCTCGGTGAATCCGCGCCGTCGGGCCGCTGGGTCGAGAATGGCGCCGAGCAGACGTGCCACCTGCCGACCCGCCTGCCCGCTCCGCCCTTGCCGCGACCCCTGGTCCGCCACTACTTCGTGCTCACTCTCATCCATTGGGATCGACTTTAAGCTAGCATGCCCCCTCCGAGACGGCCAGCCGGCGCCCGACCCGACCTGCCGACCGCGGCGCTGCGCTCCAGTCTGCTTGCCTGGTACGACGGCGCCCGCCGTGCCCTGCCATGGCGCGCGCTTCCAGGGATGCGGCCAGACGCCTGGCGTGTCCTGGTCAGCGAGCTGATGCTGCAGCAGACCACCGTGGCGACAGTGCGCGGGCGTTTCGAGCCCTTCATGGCGCGCTTTCCCGATTTGCCCTCACTGGCCGCCGCGTCGCTCGACGACGTGCTGCATGCCTGGCAGGGCCTGGGCTACTATCGGCGGGCGCGATCGCTGCACGCGTGTGCCCGGGCCGTCGTGGAACATCATGGCGGCGTGCTTCCGCTGCGATACGAGGACCTGCTGACGTTGCCGGGGATCGGGCCCTACACGGCAGCCGCCGTCGCGGCGATAGCGGGTGGCCAGGCGCTGGTCGCCGTCGATGCCAACGTCGAACGGGTGCTGAGCCGGCTCCTGGCTGTGGACGCTCCGCTGCCCGGATCCCGCCCACGGCTGCGGATGGCTGCCGAGGAGCTTGCCGCCGCGGAGCGGCCGGCAGACTTTGCGCAGGCGATGATGGAGCTCGGTGCCCTGGTGTGTACCCCTCGCCGTCCCGGCTGCATCGTTTGCCCCTGGCAGCCCAGCTGCCGTGCGGCGGCACGGGGCGATCCGGAGGCATTCCCGCGCAAGCCGGCCAGGGCTGATCGGGCCGCTCGTTTCGCCACGGCCTTCCTGCTCGAGCGGGCCGACGGGGCCTGCCTTTTCCGCCGCCGCCCTCCGGAAGGTCTCCTCGGCGGCATGATCGAGCTGCCCGCGACACCGTGGCTCGCCGAGCCGGTGGTCGCCGGCGCGGCCCGTTCGGCTGCACCCCAGCCCACCATGTGGACGACCATACCGGGGACCGTGAAGCACGTCTTCACCCACATCGAGTTGACGGTTCACCTGTGGCGCGGCCGAGTGGAGTCCGCGTCCGACGGTCTGTGGATCCCGCCTGCTCGATTCAACGAGCTGGCACTCCCCACTCTCACCAAGAAGCTATTGCGGCATGCTGGCCTGCGCTGGTGACCTCAGGCGCGCCAGATATCCCGCACATGGCGGGGCAGTCGCCAGGGCACGATGGCGATGAGATCGAAACGCATGGCGCAGTCGGCGAGCTGTGGTCGTTGCTGCAGGTAGGCCGCAGCCGCAC